>QNZR01000225.1 GCA_003978475.1 Sulfurimonas sp. | reverse complement strand
AAAAGAAAATGGAGATATTCTTGATGAAGATATTAAACTCGAACATATTTACGAGTCATTCCTAAAAGCCATGAAAAACTAACGTGTTTGCCAAGATTCTTTTTTTCTCGGCACTTGCTGCCATATCGTTTTTAGCCTTTTTGCCCAATTACGATGACCTTCCCGATGTTGTTTCTTTCAGTGACACCTTCAATCACGCTGCTGCCTTTTTTGTACTGACATTACTGTGTCGTTTTGCCTTTCCTGCCTTACAACCAAAAATACATGTATTTTTAATGTTACTGTATGGTCTCTTTATTGAAGCAGTACAACACTTTCTTCCGACACGATACGGTGATCCCTTCGATGTTCTCGTAGACATCATAGGAATTGCCTTGGCGTATGCTATAATTTTGAAAAAATTTTAAGAGGTCATCATGCTTACAAATCGTGTCAATACGCTCTCGGAGTCTGTTACCATGGCTATTACATCATTAGCGCAGGAGCTCAAAGCAGAGGGCAAAGACATTCTTAGCTTTTCCGCCGGTGAGCCCGATTTTCATACCCCTCAAGTGATTAAAGATGCCGGCATTAAAGCCATTGAGGAAGGCTTTACCAAATATACTGCCGTTGACGGTATTGTGGAAGTGCGTCAGGCCATTGCCGATAAACTCAAGCGCGATAATCATCTCACCTATGCCCTGGATCAAATCATTACCAATAACGGTGCCAAACACTCACTTTTTAACCTCTTCAGTGCCACTATTGACACGGGTGATGAGGTTATTATTCCCTCACCCTACTGGGTGACCTACCCCGAACTGGTCAAGTATTGCGGTGGCAACGTTGTCGAAATTTCGACGAATGATGTTGCCGGTTTTAAAATCACACCGCAACAACTGCGTGATGCCATCACGCCAAAAACCAAAATGCTGGTTCTGACCACACCGTCCAACCCCACCGGTGCCGTCTATACCAAAGAGGAACTTTCGGCTCTGGGTGAAGTACTCAAAGGAACCGATATTATGGTTGCTAGCGATGAGATGTATGAAAAGCTTATCTATCAGGGAACATTTACCTCGGTGGCGTCAGTCAGTGACGATATGTTTCAACGTACCATTACCATTAACGGACTGAGTAAATCTGTTGCCATGACAGGATGGCGCTTTGGTTATATGGCAGCCGCCAATACCGCACTCATTAAGGCGACTAAAAAGTTACAAAGTCAAAGTACCTCCAATATCTCTTCCATCACACAAAAAGCTGCTATTGCCGGACTTAACGGCAGTGCCGATGCCGATATTGCCATGATGAAAGAGGCATTTATTGCCCGTCGCAATGAAGCAGCCAAGCGCTTCAATGCTATTGAGGGTCTTTCTGTCGTACTGCCTGATGGTGCCTTTTATCTTTTTGTCAATATCAAAGCTATTACCCATGACTCCATGAATTTTTCCAAAGAACTGTTAGCCCGGGAGAATGTCGCTGTAGTGCCGGGGGTGGCTTTTGGAAGTGAAGGCTATTTTCGTTTCAGCTTCGCTACCGACATTGACAGTATTAAAGAAGGGATAGAGCGCATTGAGCGCTTTGTTCGCCAAATAAGAGCCTAATACGGCTCTATTTGATTGTCTGAAGTGCCGCAATAACCTCATTGAGGTTTGCTAAAGGAATATGAACCTTCCATTCCGGATTTTGGGCATCTCCGGCAAGCGAAATACCGATGCTTGCTACGGTCGCACTGTCATTTCCGTAAGGCTCCTTAATTTTAGCTACCGATATAACGCCGTTTTTCGTTCCCTCTAAAGGGATGACCGTTGGTTTACCTGAAGTCTCACTCATCAATAGTTCCTTATCTAACTTTTTAGTAGTCTACCCAATTTCCCTTGAAGTTTCAACCACTGTCTGTGATCCATAAAGGGAAAGCCGGCAAAAGTTTTACCGCTTTGCTCAATACTTTTGGTAACTCCCGTACGTGCGGCAAGTGTTGTAAACGGAGCAATACTCAGATGTCCTGCCGTAGCGCTCTGCCCTCCCATAACTACGTTGCGACCTAATTCACTTGAACCCGAAAGACCCACCTGAGCCGCCAAAAGACTGTACTCGCCAATAATGCAGTTATGTCCTACTTGTATGAGGTTATCGAGTTTTGCACCTTTGTTGATCCGTGTTGTTCCAAAAACAGCACGATCAATCGTGCAGTTACTGCCGATCTCTACCTCATCTTCAATAACAACATTACCGTTTTGATAGATCTTAACATGCTCTCCCGTCTCGGTGTGGGCAAAACCGAAGCCATCACACCCAATGGTGGTATTGGCATGAACCATGCAGGCATTGCCAATACGGCAGTCCCGGTAAACCGTAACATTAGGATGCAGTATCGTATTCTCACCGATCACCACATCAGCACCGATATAGCACCCCGGCATAATCGTGCACGCTTTGCCAATACGCGCTCCATCGGCAATAAAAACATTATCACCAATATAGCTGCCCTCACCGACCTCAGCGGCACCTCGATCACTTTCAAACGGTGTTTTTGCAAAGTAGCGGGATGCCTTTGCCATATAAAGATAAGGATTGGAGGCAACCTGCAAGATTTCGCACCCAGACGGCACGGCATCAACAAAAGCTTCCGTCACAATTACAGCCCCCGCCCCGGTCTCTTTAAGTGCTTGAAGATGCTTGGCATTGACTATGAAGCTTAACTCATCAGCTTGAGCTTCCTTTAGTGTGTTAATGGCAGTAATGCGCAACGGGGCACCACGATACGTAATACCGATATGTTTGGCCAAGACATCAAGTGCAATCATCGCTCTAGCGCCACCGATCCGCTTCGCACGGTCTCTTTGGGATGATAACGCTTGATAAGATTGAGAAAATTACTTACCCGTTTCGGCTCATCGGCGATCATCACAATAATGGTCTCCTCGCCGACATTGACAATACCGCCGTTATAAGCCGCCGACAGGGCACTGATATCGCTCAGTGATGCATTGGCAGGAAACTTGACAAGCGCCATCTCCTTCTCTACCAAGTCGGCATGCTCGTACACTTTAAGTACAGGAATAAGTTTATGCAGCTGCTTAACAATCTGTTCACTCACACGAATGGATCCTGATGTGACAATGGTTAAACGCGAATACTTGGAATCCGGCACCGGGGCAACCGTCAACGACTCAATATTGTAGCCCCGACCGGAAAAAAGATCGGTCACACGCGAGAGTACGCTGGCTTCATTAATGACAATTACTGAAATGACACGTCTTGCATCTGCCATTACTTCTCCTTACTTGCTAACATCATATTAAATAGCGAACCGCCTGAGGGCACCATTGGCATAACATTTTCCAAGCGGGCAACCGAGACATTAATTAACGCTACCACATTTTTCTCAATGGCATCTTTGAGTGCCGCATCAAACTCCGCCTTGGTCGTCACCTCATACCCAACACCGCCAAAACTCTCTACAAGCATGGTAAAGTTCGGCTGACCCGCCGAGAGATCGGTAGATGAGTGTCGCTTGTCGTAAAACAGCGTCTGCCACTGGCGTACCATGCCCAAATATTGATTGTTTAAAATAACGTTAATCACGGGTAACTTATTCTCTACGGCAGTCATCAACTCCTGAATGTTCATTAAAATTGATCCGTCTCCGGTAATATTAATGCTCACCCGATCCATGTCCGCACGCTTCACACCCATAGCAGCCGGAAAACCAAAGCCCATAGTACCCAATCCGCCCGAACTAATAAACTGACGCGCTCGCGTAAATGGATAGAACTGCGCCGTCCACATCTGGTGCTGACCGACATCGGTAGAAATATTGGCCTTATCTCCCAACAGCTCACCAATGCGCTCAATAACCCATTGCGGTTTAATGACGCCTTCTTCTTCCAGATAACTCAGCGGATGCAGTTTTTCAAAATTGGCAATGGTCTCAAGCCATGGCTCATAGCGTGTCGGTTCAACTTTGTCCGCAATCGCATCCATCATGGCAATCACCACCCCTTTGACATCACCGACAATCGGATAGTGCGCATTCACCAGCTTGGAGATGCTTGCCGGATCAATGTCAACATGAATAATGTCGGCATTCTTGGCAAACTCGGAGAGTTTTCCCGTAACACGATCATCAAAACGTGCCCCCAGAGCAATGACCAGATCGGTCTCACTCATGGCCATATTCGCCGCATAGGAACCGTGCATGCCCAACATGGAAATTAGCAGCGCATCATCATAACGCAAGGTACCTCGCGCCATAAACGTTTCAACAGCAGGAATACCCGTCATGCTGACAAAACGGCGTACCTCTTCAGAAGCATTGGAATTGATAATACCGCCGCCAAGATAAAAAAGCGGGCGCTTGGCTTTAACGATGGTATCGACTGCCTTTTTGATTTGGCGGGCATTTCCTTTAATAGTCGGCTTGTACGTCTCTAGTGCAATGGGCTTGGCATAGTCAAAGTCGGCAATCTGAGCGGTAACATCTTTAGGAATGTCAATATGTACCGGCCCCGGACGACCCGAAGAAGCAATATAAAATGCCTCTTTTAATATACGCGCCAATTCACTCGCATCAGTCACCAGATAGTTGTGTTTCGTGCACGAACGACTGATACCTACCGCATCAATCTCCTGAAATGCATCGGTACCAATAAGGCTCATGGGCACCTGACCGCTAATCACCACCAATGGAATGGAATCCATATAGGCATCGGCAAGTCCGGTCACGGCATTGGTGAAGCCGGGGCCCGATGTAATCATGGCAACCCCCACCTTACCGCTAACTTTGGCATATCCCTCTGCGGCATGCACTGCCGCCTGTTCATGACGCGTCAAAATATGTTTGAAGCCGTCTTGTTTGTAAATTTCGTCATAAATATTCATTATGGCACCACCGGGATAACCAAAAACGGTATCGACACCTTCGGCAATTAATGCCTCTATGACCATCTGTGCTCCGCTGATTTGCATGGCACTCTCCTTCAACATAAATACATGTATAGTAAAAATGCGCTCATTATATAAAAATATAGCTATATTCTACGTTAAAGACTCTGTTTGAAGTACCTTTAAAGGTAGGTTTTATGTCGCTGTATCCGCACTCTCCGGCAAGCGTTTCAACCATGCCTCCTTCCAAAAAAGAAAACAGGCTCTGTCACACACCTCACCAAAACTGCGTTCACCGCCGCAGTAGGCATTTTCAATCAATACCGTATTGCTGATTTTTTGTATTTTGTTATTGGTCTCGTTTAAAAACGTATCAACACGTTTGAAAATAACCACCTCCTGATCACAATATGGCCACATCTCTTTGGTAAAGGCACACCCTTGCAGTTTTCCCTCATTGTCCAGCGTCTGCTGAATCTCTTCGGCAGATTTTACCATCACGCGCTCACCGACTTGTAAATTCAGGGTACTCACCTCTTTGGGTAAGCGGATCGAAGGGGACATTTTCTGATCTTTCTCCTTCATAAACTGACGTATATTACCCAGACTCTCTTTCGTCTTACGAATGAGATCTTTCACCTCCAGCCAGACCATCTCCGCTGTATTTCGTGCCGGCAATTCCATTTTTTGTTCATCGACCTGACAGACAATGTCATCATTTTTTTTCATTGGAGCGCTCCTTGTCATACATCTACTATATGATTTTAACGATTGTACAGTGTTTGCTATTATTTTTCAATAGAACTCAAAATAAAACAACACAGTATCTTTCCTACGGCGTTGCGATATGAGTGACTACGCAGGCACTGCTCCAGTGTGATACCGACCCTTTGGGAAATGTTTCTATATCAAAATTCGGTGTCACCTTTTGACTCCACTCTTTGTAGAACATCTCAATCATATCATCCAGTCCAAACATATTGACATAATTTCGAATCCCCTGCTCCATGAGATCTAACGACGCCGACTCTTTACGAAGATTTTCAAGCTGCTTCAGATAGCACTGCTGAAACAGCGTTGCTATGGCTTCTTTTTTGGCATCAATTGTCATATAGGATTCCAGAGCATGCTGCACGCCTAATGCATCGCCCTTAGAAGCATGCTTGAGTGCGACATCGACCTGCTGACCCCACGCCTGTTCCAGTGCTGCTCCTTCTGCCGTATCATACAGCAATGGAAAACTGCTCATCAAGGCAAACGCATGGTGTAGATTGTGACTCGCAATCGCATCATAAAAAAGCCGATATGCCTTAATTGCTTCCATCATCTCTCTGGCCTCTTTGGTGTAATCCGGAAAATCACAGAGAATATCACACAGCTGTTGCGCTTTATGATACTCACGATTGCTATATTTCTCATGCGCTTTCATGTAGAGGGTATCCGCATAATTCATCATACTCTCATACTCTGGAAACTCTTTTAAAAATGCATGGACTTTCAGCAGTTCAAACGTTTTTTTAAACTCTCTGGTTGCTACTAGTTTTTTAAAATAGAGGTACATCTTCTGTTGGGAAAAAAGTTGTTGAATGAACGGTGCTTTTTCTGAAATACCTCGAAACGGCGCAAGAAGCTGGCGCGCTTTCTCTTCTCCGCCTTTTTGCAGAATCAGTTTTTGTGCCTCTAAAAAAAGCTTTTTCCAATGCAACTCAAGCTGCTGAAATATTTTTGACTCCCGAAATTCCGGATATTGATGCACCATCGTATAGGCTAAAGGATACTTTTTGTTTTGAATATGGGTCTTAAAGTGCTCAAACATTTCAAAGTTATTCAAAAAGCTGCTGATGTAACTCTTCTTTTTCGGCACCTCGGCAAACGGAGCAAAGAGTGCCTGTGTATTTTTACGATCTCCTTTTTCCATAAACTTTTTTGCCTGAGTGAGTGTTTTATCCCAAATCAACTCCACACTTTCATAGCTTTGGGAATAGGCCATGAGAGGGTTAGCTTCCACCATCTCATAGAGCTCTTTATAGGCGCGATTGCGAACCAGCGTATCAAGATATTCCTGATCTCCAAAAAGTGCATGGATAGTAATATTGCCTTCAGCCGTTCCAACAGCCAAATGATGCTGCGTCTTAATAAATTCCAGCGAGGTAATGCTTTCACTTAGTTTCATATAGCGCTGTTTGAGCTGCTCATAACAATCAAGATCATATAACGAGACATAACCCAGCTTCGTACCGACAAAAAGAAATCGTTTGTCATCACTTAGCGTCAGTGCCGTTATATCGTCACTCATTTTAGGCAGTCGTGAAATGACATGACCCTGCACCATGTCCCAAACAATGATTTTACCCTCTTTGTCTGTCGAGAGTAGCCGCATACGCGATAAAAAGAGGATATTCATAACCGCGGCAGTATGGCCGCGAAGCTTTAGCGGCGTTTTCATGGTTGCCAGATTTTGTACATGCAGGGTTCGATCATAACTGCCCGTAGCAATAAATTGTCCACTGTCGCTAAAAGCAATTGCTGTGACATAATCGGAGTGTGGGGGTAGCGTAAAAGCAAGACGTGCCGTCTTGAGCGCCCACACAAAGGTTTTGCCGTCTTGACCTCCGGTAGCCAAATAACGGCTTTGCGGTCCAATAGCGAGACTCTCAATGTCACCGTGATGGCGCCCTATTTTGTAAAGCAGCTCTTTTTTGGCAACCGAAAAGAGTGCTGCTTTCCCCGAAGAAGGCAGCATGCTGGCAAGAAAACTCCCCTGTATGGCAATATCGACAAAATTGCCTACGACGCTTTCATGGACAATATTGCTTTTAAAGCCGCCAACGAGAGTGTATTCTCTGGTACTGTACAGACGCAGCGTCGTATCACAGTCTATGACCGCCAAGTATCCGTTATCTAATGTTTTAAGCAGCAAGACGGCTTTCTTAATATTTAAAACACTTACCGCATCCATTTGCTTACATCATCTCTTGGTTAATATAAGACTCTTGATGTAACCGTTCACGAATCTCTTTTTGATGCTCTTTACCTTTGGTTTCCAGATGAATTGTCACATGGGCATCACCGTAATCCAGGTCCGTCGAAGTCCGCTCATAGGCAATATGGACAATATTGGCACCCAACTCATTGAGTAATTCCGTCAACCGCATTAACGATCCGGGTTTATCGACCAATGTTACCATCAGCTTCATTTTACGATGTGATTTTAACAAACCCTTTTCAATAATGACTGACAGGAGTGTAACATCAACATTACCGCCACTCAGCACGACGGCAACGTTCTTACCTTCAAGATGAGGCAGTTTATGATGCAGTAGCGCTGCGACTCCGACCGCACCGGCTCCCTCGACAACCAGTTTTTGGTTTTCAAGTAAAAACAGCATGGCGCTGGCAATCTCTTCATCATCTACACAAATAACATCATCCACGCACGACAGCATGTACTGTAACGTAATTTCTGATGTATCTCGCACGGCAATGCCGTCGGCAATAGTGCGTACCGAGGTGCTGTCAATGGCGCGTTTTAACTCATAGGACTCTTTCAAAGCCGGAGCACCCGAAGCACTCACGCCAATGACCTGAATATCCGGGTTCACAGCCTTAACGGCCGTTGCGATACCGCTAATAAGACCGCCGCCGCCCACAGGTACAAGCAGTGCATCCAGTTGATCGCATGAATCCAAAATTTCTAAGGCGATGGTACCTTGACCGGCAATCACTGCATCATCTTCAAAAGGATGAATAAAACATAACTGATGGTTTTTGGCATACTCCAGAGCATAGGCATAGGCCTCATCATAATTGCTGCCGGCAAGAATCACCTTGGCACCAAAACGCTTGACACCATTAACTTTTGTCAGCGGTGTTGACTCCGGCATAATAATGGTGGCCTCTACCGCAAAGTGCTGTGCGGAAAGGGCGACCCCTTGCGCATGGTTTCCCGCACTTGCGGCAACCACGCCCCCTGCTCTGTCGTTATGGTTTAATAAGGCTATTTTATTGAAAGCACCGCGTATTTTAAACGCACCCGTTACCTGTAGGTTCTCTTTTTTCAAATAAACCTCGGCGGCACTGATTTTACTCAGAATGGGAGCATATGAAAACGGTGTTTTCACCACGACATCCGCAATACGTTTAGATGCGGCTTTAATAGTTTCTAAAGTTACCAATATGCCCTCCTAAAACAGCGCACGATGTTCCACCATGGAACAGTGATTTTGAATCACTTGCATACCTGCTGCTGCGGCTTTTTGCGCCGCAGCATTGTTGACAATGCCCAGTTGCGCCCAAAATACCCTGACATCACCACGCGCAATACAGGCATCGGCAACGGCATCCAAAGCCTTGGGTTTTCTGAAGATATTAACCATATCGACACGACACGGGATTGCTTCAAGTGAACGATATACCTTTTCTCCTAAAATGGTCTCCTCTTTGGGGTAAACCGGTACAATGGTGTAACCCGCCTGTTGCAAATATGCCGCCACCCTATGACTGGCTTTCGTCTCGTTGGGAGAAAGTCCTAAAACCGCTATGGTCTGTACAGATTCAAAAACGCTTTTTATGGCTTCGGCATTACTGTTGAGTGTCGGCAATTCACATTCCATCCCATATCCTTAATTTACATGTAAATTTGTGGCAGATTATAGTCAAAATAAATAGTATTGTAGATAAAAGCATCAGAATCTCATAGACATTTGTGATATTATATGGGCAGAAAAGCCAAAGGAATCCCTGCCATGTCACGCAGTAACACGTCAAAGCAATCTCAGGTACCCATCTGTTCTCAAAAAAAACAAAAGCCGGACAAGGCAGTTCAAAACAAGACTTCTGCCGCTATTGCTTCACAGGTCAACGACTTTATTAATATCAGCCAAACCATTATTTTTTTCTGGAATGTTACCGGATCATGGTTTGTCGAATATGTCTCTGATAACATCAGCATGTTCGGTTACGACAAAGCACTTTTTGAAAGCGGCAAACTGAACTACAGCGACATTATTCATCCTGAAGATTACAATCGGGTCTGCCGGGAGCTCCAGGAGTACACCAAGAGTCAGAATGACCAGTTTATGCAGACTTACCGTATTTTAACAGCTGAAAAAACCATTCGATGGATTGAATGCCGCAGCAATATCAAGTATGATGAGCAGCACAATGCCACCCACTATCTCAGCAGCATTGTTGATATTAAAAAAAAGT
>QNZR01000023.1 GCA_003978475.1 Sulfurimonas sp. | reverse complement strand
ATCCTGAAAAAGATCAGTTGAGTGGAATCATGATGCTAAAGCAGACACCGCCGTTTTTGTTGTAGTGTGTCAGTTTGCCGTGGTGGTGTTCTTCCACAATCATTTTAGACATGTACAGTCCCAGTCCCGTCCCGTTTTTTTTGTTTTTGGTGGAGAAGTAAGGGTCGTAAATCTGATTATGAATGCTCTCGTCAATACCGCCGCCATTGTCACATATTTCTACCCCGATGCCCTCATGGACATCGAAGGTTGTAATGGTCAATACGGCTTTTTCAATACGGCGCTCATGAAAATTGTCCTGGGCATTTTTAATGAGATTCAAGAAGACTTGCAGGAGTTCATTTTCATACATCAATAGTTTGTGTTTGGAGTGAAAGCGTTTCACCAATATAATATTTTCCGTCGCTAAAGCACTCTCAATAATCTTAAAAGTTTTTTCCAGAGTACCGTTGATGGAAGCATATGTCGAGATTTTTTCACTTTTATAGAAATTTCTGAAATCATCAATGGTATTGCTGAGTGTCAATATATAGTTCTCTATCTGCTCAAAATTGTCGTTGAGATATTGCTGATAGGCCTGGCGCTCTTTTTCTTTGGAGAGATCAAACTTGTTGAGGGCATTTTTAAGCTTAATACCTACCACTGTAGATGAGATCGCCGCAAGTGGTTGGCGCCATTGATGGGCGATCATACTAATCATCTCACCCAGTTGTGCCAGCCGCGACTGCTGCATCATCAGTTGGTCTTTTTTACGCAGTTCGCTAACGGCTTTCGTCACTTTTTTCTCAAGCAGATGGTTGAGTGTTTCAAGTTCGTTTTGCAGCTGTTCAAGCTCCAGGTTTTTCTTTTTTAGCAGAGATTGTCTATAGAGAAAAATAGCGACGATGAGTGCCATGACGCTCATGAGCTGTATGAGAAACGTGTAATCGGTGGTTTCTATGGTATTGGTAGTAATCCATCGTTGGTAGATGTCATGGCGCTCTTCAGGGGTAATGGCGTGCAAGGTTTTATTGAGAATGTTCAGCAGTATGGGATTGTGACGCGCAACGCCGATGCTGACATCTACCGGAGGTGCATCGAGTTTAATGGCAATTTTAAGCTCACCGATATAGGATTTTTGAATGGCATAAGAGAGGGAACGGTATGGACCTAAAAAACCGTAAAACTCCCCGTCACGTACTTTTTTAAAAGCAACCTCAGGACTTAGTACCTCAATGAGCTGGAGGTTGGGGTAGCGTTTATGCAGCTGGGAAGCGACATGTTTGACTCCTGAAATAATTGCAATTTTTTTATGTTGAATGTCAGAAAGATCGTTAATATAGGGTCGTTTAATGGACGTCACCATAGCAAGATTGTCATGGAGGTAGCTGTGGGTCGGTTCAAGCAGCGGATGGGTTGTTTTGTGCGTACTGATGTGAGGTACAAGTGTGCAGCGTTTTTGTTGTAAATAGATGGCGGCTTCGGCCCGGTTTTTCACTGGAATAAAGTTAAATATGAGACCGGATTTTTCCGATAAAAGGTTAAAAAAATCAATAGATATGCCGTTGTAACCCGAAATGTCTTTAAGGGTATAGGGCGGGAAGTCCAGATCCATACAGACATTAATGATTTTTGTCTGGTTCATGTAGGCTTTTTCCCGATTGTTGAATTTGAGTTTGTGTTTAGAAAAAAGAATATCATCAATGGCAATATCTTTTTGATGGAGTTGCATGATCTTGTACATATCAAACATGTTTTGCAGCTTATGATAATCCAGATCGCCTAGCGCAACTCCGTTTTTGTAGGCAAGCTGTTTTAATATCTGTCCCTCATATTGCAGCGCCTTAAGCGTTTTATTTTGTGTGTTGTAGCGGGTAAAAATGAGGGCCGCCGTCTCCTCTATGTGCGAAAAAGCATAGATCCACCCTTTTAAGGAAGCTTCCAAAAATTTGGTAGTTCGTTCCGGGTGCTCGTATGCTTCGGTTTCACTGGTAAACAAAAGATCGCCATAGAAATCAAAGCCATAGGTTTTCGGGTCAAAAACGGTGTAGTCATACCCTTGTTGTTGCAGTCTGTAAGGCTCATTGGAAATATAGCATGCCATTAGATCCGTGTTGCCGTTTATGAGATCTTCGAGGGCGAGGGAGTGCGGCAGGAGGGTCATGTCCGAGAAGGCAACACCTTGCGAGGCAATCATTGCCTGCATGGCCACCGAGGAGGTGGTCTCCGGAAGAGCCATCAGGCGTTTGCCCTTAAAATCATCGGTCGTGTTAAGGTCGGTTCGTTTTAGGCCAAGCAGTATTAGCGGAGATGATTGAAATATGGCGGCAAGAAGAACGACCGGGGCGCCGAAAGAGCGTTCAAGCAGCAGTGTTGAGCGTCCGGTGCCGTAGGTGGCATTGCCTGTGATGACCTCATTAACGGGAGACAGCTCTTTATGATAGGGTTTTATGGTAACGTCAAGACCGACATCACGATAAAAACCTTTCTCCCTGGCGACATAGTAACCGGCAAATTGAAACTGATCGAGCCATTGGAGCTGTAAGGAGACGTTTTGTAGGGAGTCTTTGGCACTTGAAGGTGTGGCAAACAGCAGTAAAATCAGAATAACAAAAGTGTTAAAGTAGGTCACTGTTGATTTTGTACCCTTCAGCATAAATATTTTCAATTAAATTGGCGGGTATTTTTTTACGCAATCGTTTAATCAGGGATTTCAATGAGTTGGCATTAAACTCCTCTTCGGTATCACTGTTGATAAATTCAAACAGTTCATGGGACTTAAAGGTCATCAGGGGATCGGAAAAGAGTAGATAGAGGAGTCGTTTTTCATTTTTGGTCAGTTTAATTTCCTGATTGTCATGGAGCATGCATTTGGCATCATGACACCAGACGTAGTTCCCGTTAATGCTAATATTTCTCTGATTGTCATGGTGATTGTCAAGGTTCAGGCAGACATCGTAGATTTTATCAATCATATTTTGGGTACTGAAGGGTTTTTGAATAAAGCTGCTGACACCAAGGTTAATGAGCTCAATCAGGTATTCGCTGTCATCATGTGCCGAAATAACAATGATCGACTGGTCTTTATGGATTTTATAGAGTTCTGAAGTGAGCTCAATCCCACTCATGCGGGGCATTTTAATATCGGTAATGACAATATCATAGTAGTGACGGTGTTTGTTGTAGTAGTCATGGTATGCCAGCAAAGCGCTTTTCCCGTCTCCGGCAGTATCGACTAGAGCAAAAAGTTCTTTAAACATAATTTCGGCACTTTGACGCAGAATCGAATCATCTTCGACAAACAGAATACTTTTTGCAGAACTGATGCGGTAAAGTTCTTCAGGATTAATCATTCTATACAACTCCTAATAGGTAATACAATATACATGTAGATGGGGAATCCGTACTCACGATCATACGCAGAAGTATCCCGTGACGTCGAGGAGCGGCCCATAAATAATAGCAAAAACAGCCCACCTGCCGATATGAATCTCATTGGGAAGACCTCTTGATACATAGTATTATAATGGTTTACATCATACTATATTTTATATTAAAAACAAAATAAAATATACTTGATACAGATAGACTCAACTTTATTTAGTTAAATGAATGAATTCATACTTGACAGTAAACGACTCAATTGCTATAATACGGTTAGATTTCAGATAAAGGAGTCCAAAAAAGCGATGTCTAACGAAAAAAACGAGGAACAACTCGACGAGGAATTAGAAGCTGCCCAAGAGGTAATGGAAGAGGACTTACAAGAAGTTGACAATGAGATAGAACGGTTAAAAGCTGAAGTAGCAGCCATGCAGGACAAGTATGCGCGTGTTCATGCCGATTTTGATAATATTAAAAAGCGTTTGGAACGTGAGAAGTACCAGGCTCTTGATTATGCACAAGAAAAGTTGGCGAAAGATCTGATTCCGGTGATTGATTCACTCGAAGGAGCGATTGCTGCAGGAGAGAGCGAGGCTGAAGCCGATGAGATATTGGAAAAACTCAAAGAAGGTGTCGCGTTGACAATGAAACAGTTTTTAAGTGTGCTGGAGAAGCACGGTATTACTCAGGTCAGTGAAGACGAGCCATTCGATCCCAATATCCATCATGCGGTACAGCAGGTAGACTCTGAGGATCATGAGAGCGGCGAGATTGTGAGTACCTTTCAAAAGGGGTACAAATATAAAGAGCGAACATTGCGTGATGCAATGGTTGTTATAGCAAATTAATAAAATTTAAATTAAAGGAATTAAAAATGAGTAAAGTAATTGGTATTGATTTAGGAACAACGAATTCCTGTGTAGCAGTCTATGAGGGCGGTGAGGCAAAAGTTATTCCCAATAAAGAGGGTAAAAATACGACCCCTTCGGTCGTTGCGTTTACCGATAAAGGGGAGACGCTAGTCGGTGATCCGGCAAAACGTCAGGCCATTACCAATCCGGAGAAGACTATCTATTCGGTGAAGCGTATTATGGGTTTGATGATGAACGAAGACAATGCCAAAGAGGCACATGACAAAGTAACCTACAAGATTGTCGATAAAAACGGTATGGCGGCAGTTGATGTCGCCGGTACCGTTTATACACCGCAGGAGATTTCGGCAAAAATTCTTGCCAAATTGAAAGAAGATGCCGAAGCATACTTAGGTAGTGAAGTTACCGATGCGGTGATTACGGTTCCGGCATACTTTAATGATGCACAGCGTAAAGCAACCAAAGAAGCCGGTACCATTGCCGGATTGAATGTTTTACGTATTATTAATGAGCCGACGGCATCGGCGTTAGCCTATGGTCTTGAGAACAAGAGCGATGAGAATGTACTGGTTTATGACCTGGGCGGCGGAACCTTTGATGTGACGACACTAGAGATTAGTGACGGAACCTTCGAGGTGCTCTCGACTGACGGTAATGCGTTCTTGGGGGGTGATGACTTTGACAACGCCATTGTTGATTATTTGGCCGGTGAGTTCAAATCAGACAACGGCATTGACCTCAAAGCGGATAAAATGGCGTTGCAGCGTCTTAAAGATGCGGCAGAAAGTGCCAAAAAAGAGCTCTCAAGTGCTACGGAAACCGAGATAAATCTACCATTTATTACTGCAGATGCCACGGGTCCCAAACATCTTGTTGTGAAGTTGACCCGCGCAAAATTTGAGGGTATGATTGATAGTATGATTGATGAAACCATTGATCATATTCAAGTTGCCATGAAAGATGCAGACTTAGACAAAAGCGATATCAAAGAGATTATTATGGTCGGTGGTTCGACACGGGTACCACTTGTTCAAAAGCGGGTTTCCGAGTATTTCGGCGGTAAAGAGCTGAATAAAAGTGTTAATCCTGATGAAGTTGTGGCTGCGGGTGCGGCAATTCAGGGCGGTGTGTTGCGCGGTGATGTCAAAGATGTGCTTCTTTTGGATGTTACTCCGCTGTCACTGGGCATTGAAACACTCGGCGGTGTGGCGACGAAAATCATTGAAAAAGGTACGACGATTCCTGTTAAAAAATCGCAAATTTTTTCTACTGCCGAAGACAATCAGCCGGCCGTGTCGATCTCTGTGGTTCAAGGAGAGCGTGAGTTTGCCAAAGATAATAAATCGCTTGGGTTGTTTGAGTTAACCAATATTCCTTCAGCACCGCGCGGTGTACCGCAAATTGAGGTGACGTTCGATATTGATGCCAATGGTATATTAACCGTTTCGGCGCTCGATAAGGGCACGGGCAAATCGCAAGAGATTAAGATTACAGGCTCTTCAGGACTGAGTGAAGAGGAGATTAATCAGATGATTCAAGATGCCGAGAAGAATAAGGCAGATGATGAAGCTCGTCGCGCCATGGTTGACTTGCGTAATCAGGCCGATGCACTGGTCGTACAGACAGAAAAAAGTCTGGGTGAGATCGGTGATAACATTGATGCCGACGAGAAAGCGAAAATTGAATCGGCGGCGAATGATCTTAAAGAGCTCTTAAAAGATGACAGTGCGACTAAAGAGCAGATTGAAGAGAAGGTCAAGGTCTTGACCGAAGCCAGCCATAAAATGGCGGAGCAGATGTACAAACAGGAGCAGGGCGGCGGTGCTCAGGCTGCTAAAGAGAATAAGAAGAAAGATGATGATGACGTCATCGATGCCGAAATTGAGTAACTACCGCTTCAAATACATGTAAAAGACCGCAGGGTCTTTTACACTCTTTCTTCTTTTTTACACAGAAATCAAATATCTATTGGTTATAATCACGTTTATATGACACACGGGAGCTGATGATGGAGCAATTTTTACAAGAAGCAAAGGCAAGCAGCCGCATTCTTTCACAACTCAGCGGACGAGAAAAAAACCAAATTTTGCATGAGATGGCAAGAGCATTGCGTGCTAATACTATGAGCATTATAGAGGCCAATGCCAGTGATATGCGTGATGCCCAGAGCAATGCGCTCTCCTTGGCACTCAAAGACAGGCTGCTGTTAGACGAAGGACGTATTAATGCGATGGCAAGAGCCATTGAAGAGATTGCCGCACTGAAGGAGCCGGTCGGTCGGGTACTTGATGGGTGGGTGACGGAAGAGGGGCTGAAAATTGAGAAAGTCTCCGTACCTATCGGTGTGATCGGTATTATTTACGAGTCCCGTCCCAATGTCACCTCTGATACCGCGGCACTCTGTTTCAAAAGTGCCAATGTCTGTGTGCTCAAAGGTGGCAAAGAAGCACAGCATTCCAACCGGGCAATAGCGTCGGTATTGCGTTCGGTATTGCAAAAAAACCAACTGCCCGAAGCTTTAATTTCACTGCTTCCTGATGCGTCACGAGAGGGGGTGGCCCAGCTTATTACAATGGACAGGTATGTCGATCTGATTGTACCTCGTGGCGGTGAAGGACTGATTCGATACGTGAGTGAGAATGCTACGGTGCCGGTAGTCAAACATGACAAAGGGCAGTGCCATACCTATATTGACTGCGATGCCAAACAAGACGATGCCATTGCCATTGCGATCAATGCCAAAGTCCAGCGCCCGGGTGTCTGTAATGCGATGGAAACACTGCTGGTTGATAGGGCAATTGCCTCGGAGATACTGCCCCGGCTTAAGCAGGCATTTGATACGGCCGGTACTCAGCTGAAAGGGTGTACCAAAACCCAGGCGATTATTGCCGTTGATGATGTCAGTGATACGGATTTCGACACCGAATATTTAGCCAATATTTTAAATATTCGTGTGGTTGAGGGGGTTGATGGAGCGATTGAACATATTGTTCGTTTTGGTTCGGGACACTCCGAAGCGATTATAACGCAGAATATTACGACCGCAGAGCATTTTTTAAACAGTATTGATGCCGCAGCCGTGTATGTCAATGCCTCGACCCGATTTACCGATGGCGGTGCATTTGGTTTTGGTGCCGAAGTAGGTATTAGTACCAATAAACTTCATGCACGAGGACCCATGGGCATTGAAGGATTGACAACTTATAAATTTAAAATTTACGGAAGTGGTCAGATACGTTGAAAACGGTGCTGCGTATTGAGAATATGACCTTTGGTTTTACCAAAGAAAAACTTCTGTTCAATCAGTTTTCTCTACAGCTTAAGCAGGGGGAGATTAAAGCCATTGTAGGCAAGAGCGGCGTAGGAAAAAGTACACTTTTTGAGTTGATTCTGGGTCATTTGACCCCTATTGAGGGTACAATTGTCGCAGCAAAAACATCAGAAGTGTTTCAAGACCCCTACAGTTCGTTTCATCCGAGCTATTCGGTGCGTCGTCAGATTGCCGATGTAGCTTCGTTAGAATCGCTGCACTATTATTTGGGCGAGCTCAATATTGAACGTGCGCTTTTAGAGAAACTGCCTCATGAGCTCTCCGGCGGTCAATTGCAACGCTGTTCGATTTTGCGGGCACTGCTGATGACGCCCGATCTTCTGCTGTTAGATGAACCGACCTCGGCACTCGACAATGTTGTTCAGCTCGATGTGATGAAGATGCTTTTGAAGTACCTGCCTCAAATGGGCATGCTGCTCATCACCCATGAGATGGACATTGCAGCATGGTGTGCCGATGAGATTATTCGTCTCTAAGACTATTTTAATAGCGATGACATCATCATAAATCCGGCACCAGCGACAAAAACCGTCCCCAAAACATTCAGTGCCATATTGACGCCGGCAAGCATGAAATGCCCTCCCTGTAGCAGCAAAACACTTTCAATAGCAAAGGTGGAATAGGTGGTGAGTGCTCCTAAGATACCGGTAGAGAGAAATGATTTTACATGTAAAGGAACCAGTGTCGTATACATAAAGTATGCAACCAGTATGCCCATAATAAAACTGCCGATTAAATTGACTCCGAGTGTGCCAAAGGGGAGTTCGTGGGGTACTTTATGAGAGATGACACCATTAAGATAGGCACGCAGTACCGCTCCGATAAATCCGCCACTACCGATGGCTAGTAAGGTTTGCCAACTCATCATCATATACCTTTTGCATTGTATCTCGTAATCTATTGAGCCACTCTTTGTCTTGTCTGTCTGCTTGAAAACTCTCTAAAATAACGGCTGTAATGGTTCCTGGGGCATAGTGCCTGGTTTTAATATTGTAATAGCGTGATGTATTTACCAAAACAATGGGCTGTACCCGTAGCGCGTTGTTGTCGGCAATCATCTTGGCACCGGGTTTAAAGGGACGCATGACACCGCTGTGAGAACGGGTTCCCTCCGGAAAAATGGTAATGACACGTCCATGGCTCAAGCGGTCTTTAGCATCTTTAAGTAGCTTGATAAGCGATGTTTTGCTTTCACGTTCTACGGCAATATCGTTGGGAAGCTTCAGAAGCAGCCCATAAAAAGGAACTTCAAAGAGCTCTTTTTTGGCAACCCATGCCAAATCTTTGGCGGTAATACTCTCTATAATACCAATATCGAGATCACTTTCGTGATTGACTAAAAACATCTGCGCATCGGCATCAATCGTACCTTTAACGTTAACGGGACAAAAAATCAAAAACTGTATGAAACGTGATGCAAACTTTTGTGCTTTGGGTTTGGGAAGAAAGGGAAAAATGATAATCATCAGGGTCATGCCCAGAAAAATCATTCCGGTAGCATAGAGCCATTTAAGGAGTGCAAAGATTTTCATGATGAACCCATCCTATCTGTTTGTTCTGAAGTGCTACTTTAGTAAAGTTCCCTACGTCTCCTTGAGATTTTAGTGTCAACTGCTCGGGTGCCGTCTCAAAAACGGTGCCGTTTTGCATGGGGAGCAGCTGTATGGGGCTTCCTTTTTTAATACAGACATATTCTGTCGGCATCGCGGTGATATAGATGTAATATGCCGGTGCGGCAATGAGAAGTACAAAGAGCAGATTTTTTTTGTAGAGCAGCAGTCCGATGCCAACAATGAGCAGCACCGAAGCAGCAATGAGTTTGATACGCTGATGCTTGCTCTCTACCGGAGTCAGTCCACTTTGTGTCGATACCCGGTCATCGTCAACAATAATAGGAATAATCACTTTCTCAAACTGCTGTTTTTTGAGATTAAAATAGGTAAAGACAAGGTTGTCGTCTTGTTTTGGAATGATGGCATAGTAGGTCATGGAAGATGCAGTAACCCCAAACTTTTTACTTTCAAATCCCTGTTTGATGGCATGGGGAAGTTTAAAATCGGCTAAATTACAGCGGGTCGCTTTGGCATTGAAGATCACGATATTTTGTTCTTGATTGTAAATGGTCGTTTTGTATTTGCTAACAGTAAAGGTTTCGGCAATAATATGGGCGAAATTTTTCTTGGGATTTAGGGTAATGACATTGAGCGGCAGTGGCGGCAACACGGCCTGATGCGACCCCAATACGGCAGTGATTTTTGGTGTAGCGGCCGAAGTTTTTAGAGCAGAAAAGTAGAACGTATCAAAATAGTAGTTGCCCCGTTTCACTCGAACGGGTTGCTGCAACAACAGCGTGACGCCTTTAGCTTGTGTAAAGCGGTACTGGAGTTTTTGGTAATTTCCTACGGTCGAGAGCAGTTTGAGCGTTATGGGAAAATATTCTCCCTTAATGACCCGTTTGGGAGCCTGCTCATAACTTAAATAGAGAACTTTTTATAAGGATTTTAAAAACCCGCCTCAA
>QNZR01000236.1 GCA_003978475.1 Sulfurimonas sp. | reverse complement strand
GTCCTGGTATTTCACTTAAAGCTGAAAACCTTGGTTTGGCACAAATGGCAGAAGTTCCTTTGGTTGTTGTAAACGTTATGAGAGGTGGTCCATCAACTGGTCTTCCAACACGTGTTGCACAAGGGGATATTGCTCAGGCGAAAAACCCATCACATGGAGATTATAAATCAATTGCACTTTGTGCAGGTACTTTGGCTGAGTGTTATACTGAAACAGTAAGAGCATTTAACTTGGCTGATAGATTTATGCAACCTGTATTTGTACTTTTAGATGCGACTTTAGGTCTTATGCACGCAAAAGCGACAATTCCTACACTTGAAGAGGTTAAAGCCGGAATTGTTCCGCGAAAACAGTTTAATGGTCCGGCCGAAGATTATTTTCCATATGAATGCAAGCCTGATGAGCCGGCAGTATTGAATCCAATGTTTGAGGGATACCGATACCATTTCACGGGGCTTCACCACGATAAAAATGGTTTCCCGACTGAAGAAATAGAGACATGTCGCAAGCTGATTCAAAGACTTGAGGACAAGGTGGCGCTTCATGAAGATGAAGTAGAGTCTTACGAAGAGTTTATGATGGATGATGCTGACTTTATGATTATTGCATACGGTTCGGTCTCTCTTGCTGCAAAAGAGGCAATTCGTCATTTACGTGCAGATGGTATTAAAGCCGGGCTGTTTCGTCCAATTACCATTTGGCCGTCTCCGGCTGAGAAAATCAAAGAATACACAGACAAAATAGACAAGGTGCTTGTAGTTGAGCTCAATATTGGACAGTTTCATTCTGAAGTACAGCGGGCCTCTTCCAGACTCGACATTGATGGCTTATTCAAAGTTAATGGAAGACCGCTTTCTCCACATGAGATTGTAAGTAAAGTGAAGGAGATTTTGTAATGGCATTTAATTATGATAATTATTTAAGACTAGAGAAGATGCCAACACTGTGGTGTTGGGGTTGTGGTGATGGTGTTATTTTAAAAGCATTTATTCGAGCGATCGATAAGATGGGTATCAAACAAGATGATGTATGTGTTGTTTCAGGCATCGGCTGCTCAGGACGATTTTCTTCGTACGTTGATTTCAATACCGTACACACAACACATGGTAGAACAGTTGCGTACGCTACGGGTATTAAACTGGCACGCCCGGATAAACTGGTAGTCTGTGTTGCCGGTGACGGGGATGCTTTAGCTATTGGCGGTAACCATACCATTCATGGTTGTCGACGCAATATTGATATGACCATGATTGTTATTAATAACTTTATTTATGGCTTAACCAATTCACAAACATCACCAACGACGCCAAAAGGTATGTGGACGGTATCTCAAAAGGCGGGAAATATTGATCCAACTTTTGATACCTGTGAACTGGCAATTGCTGCGGGAGCGTCATTTGTTGCGCGTGAGACCATGCTTGATCCGAAGAAACTTGAGAAAATCATGATTAAAGCCATGGAACACAAAGGTTTTTCGATGATGGAAGTACTTTCTAATTGTCACATCAACCTTGGACGTAAAAATAAGATGGCATCTGCTATGGAAAATCTGCAATGGATTGACAGCATTACTGTTTCCAAGAAAAAATATGACGCGATGACACCGGATGAACAATTAAATTTACTTCCTACAGGAGTCTTGAAACAAGATACACAAGCAGATGAATATTGCGATATGTATGCAGAAATTCAAAAAGTACATCAAGGTAAAAGAAGCAAAATCACTCAAGATGACTTTGAGAAAAAAATATAAGGAGACACACAATGGCTAAAACATTAATGAGATTTACAGGTGTTGGCGGACAAGGTGTTCTTCTTGCCGGTGAAATTTTTGCAGCTGCAAAAATTAAAACCGGTGGTTACGGATTAAAAACGGCAACCTATACATCACAGGTTCGTGGTGGACCAACGGTTGTTGATATTCAGCTTGACGATAAAGAGATTTATTATCCTTATGCCAATGATGGTGAAATTGGTTTTATGCTTTCTGTTGCAGATAAAAGTTATCAGCTTTTTAAAAATGGTGTTCAGCCCGGTGGTACAATTGTTGTTGATCCCAATCTGGTACATCCGTCTGATGAGGATCGTAAAAAATGGAAGATTTACGAAATTCCGATTATTACGATTGCAAAAGAAGAAGTGGGTAATGTGATTACACAGTCTGTTGTTGCTCTGGCTATTGCCAACACCATGATGAATGCTATTGATAAGGACGTTTTGATTGAAACGATGTTATCAAAAGTACCGGCAAAAGTTCATGATGTTAATAAAAAAGCATATGAACTTGGTGAAAAATATGCACGAGAGGCAATGAAAAAAGCTGCTTCCGCCTAGAGTGACCTTCTGGTCGCTCGATCACAATATGATACACTCCTTTTACTTTTTCATTATTTTTTTTATATTATGATTACACTGGTGCAACAGGTGATAGCTTGAATTGTTCAAGAGGAAAGTCCGGGCTGCCGTAAGACGAGGTTCCATCTAACTGATGGCCGCAGTAATGTGAGGGAAAGTGCAACAGAAAGTAGACTGCCAATTTACCCCAAGGGTACTTCTTTGTACTTTAGGACACTGTAGATTGGTAACGGTGAAAGGGTGGTGTAAGAGACCACCAGGCTCCTTGGTAACAAGGAGCGCTTGTAAACCCAACCTGGCAGCAAGAAACAGATGGTTAGAGTCTTACACCTGCTATTGTTTTGCTAAAGATGCTTCGTAAGAATCATATGAGATTAATTATCACCCTAGACAGAACCCGGCTTATGTTGTGCCACCTTCTTAAAGTATGAAACCGTCTCATATGGTATGTTTTGTCTACTGAACCGTTCGTATTTCTTCAAGTTTTGTAATGGTGCGTTGCAGTGCATTTTCGTAAACATGTCGTTGCGTCTCATCGTAAATGGAAAATCCTTCAAGTGCCTTATGTTTAATGTCATCACCGCTTTTATCCCAGTTATTCCACATATGATAGACCGTTTCCATCATGGCTACAGGCAGCTGAAAATCTTCAGGTATGCTTTCTGATGAGTCGGTATGTTTTAAAATAGCAACAATGGCATGGTCCACTTTCCAGTGCTGCAGCATCATGGCAGAAACCTGTAGGGAGCTCACACCGACAATTTCCAGTTCGGCAACCCACTCCGGCGTATCATTGGCAATCTTCTCTTTAAAGTGATCCACTTTATGCTCTTCCACTAAAATGTGACTGAGCAGTATTTTTCCAATACCCGATAAAAAAGCTGCCAGTTGAAGCTCGCTGGCATGGTGAGGCTGAATGGAACGGGTCCACTCTTTCATGAGATTCATCTGCATGAGTGTGTTGAAAATAAAATTGCGTTCAGACATATCATAGGCAGACAGATCAAAAGGAAAGTTATTGCGAATACCAATAAGAAGGGCGGTTGAATAGATGGTAGCTTCACCTAGCTGAACACATGCTGCCGCGATGGAAGTAATCTCTTTTTTCATGGCATAAAAGGGCGTATTGATGAGTCCTAAAATTTTGGCACCCAATACGGAATCGGTTTCGACAATGGCAATAACATCTTTGAGGCTGCGGTCAGGGTTGTCACGCAGCGCGGTTAACTCCATTACCGATGTCGGAAGCGGTGGAATAGCGTCAATATAGGTACTAATAGCCAGCATCTTTTTAAGGTTCTTTCATTACAATAATATTTTACTATATTATATTATTTGTTAATTAACAAATGGTTATTATTGTTAGCTAAAGCGTTTTTTTAATGATAGGCTTTCCAACGTTTGGGGTTTTAGCGGTGTTGTTCAGACGTGTTGCGGTCAAAAAGAGGTACTCTTTTCCGCTTAGCGTCACGCGAAATCGGTGCTGTTGCAGATATTTTTTGCAAAAATAGATATCTTTAATGACCAAAGAGAGTTCCGAGGTGCTGTAGTTGGGTGCTTTGGCACCATAAAGCATTTCGCCGTCGCTCCACCGGCAGTTGGGAAATCCCAAAATAAGAGCACCCCCGGAGGTTAGATGGTTCTGTATCAATGACATAAAGAGTGGTTTGAAATTGAGCCCCGAACTTTGCAAGGTGCCGATGCTTATCATCAGATCAAAACGGTGTAAATCAAGTTCATGAAGTGTCGTGATGTCGTGGCAGAGCAGTGTCACGTTGGAGTGTTCTTTAAAACGTGCCTGTCCGGCTGCAATGGCAGAAGCAGAGTGGTCAATGCCGGTAAAGGATATCTGCTTAAAAGATTGACAGATATTTTGAATGAGGGCAAACTCATCACCGGTGTTAATGCCAAGATTAAGCACCTTGGTGCGTTGTGCTATATTTACCGATTTAAGTGCATGCAGATAGGCTGCAAGAAACGCTGGCTCTTCGTGTTTGTTAATTTTGGAAAACGCTGAATTCACACCGTATTTTTCTGTAGACATCGCCACCGGTAACCGCTGAAAGGAGTTGTCTATGTTGAGTTTTTGAAAATGAAGGGTCACCATATGCGAATCGTATGGCGTCGGGGTGAGCATACGACAATGCAAAAGCTGTGCCAAATCGACCCATGCTCTATAGCTTCGGTAAATGTAGTGCGTCTCATTATATGTTATGATACTACCGGCATAAGTGGCTGTGGCGCAGTCAGGGTTGAGCACGACAAACGAGAGTTTTTCATGAACATCCAGTGCATCAACAGCAGCGCGGAGCAGATTCATAATATAATGCATCGGTTCGGTCGTAAAAACATTCATAACTCATATCTTACACTATTTACATGTAAAAGGAGCGCTATTGGCATATAACCTGGAAAAAACGCTGGTCATTGGTATTTCTGCTACGGCACTGTTTGATTTATCGGAGTCCGATGCACTCTTTAAAAAAAATCTCGAGACAGATCCCGATCATGCCATTGAGGTGTATCGAGAGTATATGCGTCATCATGAAGACATCCCTTTGAAAGAGGGTATTGGATTTCCTCTTGTCAAAGCACTTTTAGGCTTAAACAGATACCAGCAAAAAGATGATGCGCCGCTTGTGGAGGTGGTTATTATGTCACGCAACAGCCCCGATACGGGTATAAGAGTGTTGCATACCATCCGTAGTATGAAACTGGACATTACCCGTTCGGCTTTTACGGCAGGAGAATCCAGTGCCGATTATCTCCCTGCGTTTGATGTAGATCTTTTTTTAACAACCAATGAAGCTGATGCTCAAAAAGTTATTGACAGCGGTGTCTGTGCTTCGGCAGTACTCTCTACTCCGCCGCAATATCGTTGTGATACTTCCGATGGACAGGTGCGTATTGCCTTTGATGGTGACGCGGTTCTTTTTGATGAACGCAGTGAGCTGGTATATAAAAGGGAGGGGATAGCCGCCTTTCATGACAATGAAGACAGCGAACAGGATATTCCCATGGGAGAGGGTCCTTTTGCGACATTTTTAAAAAAGTTGGCTTCATTGCAAGAAAGATTGCCGATGCGAACGGAATTTTCTCCGGTACGTATTGCCATTGTAACCGCACGAAACAGCCCTTCAGAGATGCGTGTCATTAAAACACTGCGTCACTGGGGTGTCTATGTTGACGAGGCATTTTTTTTAGGCGGTGTTGAGAAGAGTAAAATCTTGCAGGCATTTAAAGCGCACATATTTTTTGATGATCAGGACCGGCACCTCAAGTCGTCATCTTTAGTGGTGCCTTCGGGTAAAGTGCTTTATCCGTCCCAGTCACCTTTAAAGAGTTTAGCATGACCAATCATCATCTGATGCAAGAAGATTTGCGCTATATCTTTCACCCCTGTACGCAGATGAAAGATCATGAAACATTGCCGCTCATTCCTATTAAGCAGGCCAAAGGGGCGTATATTGAAGATTATGAGGGAAATCGTTATCTGGACTGTATCAGCAGTTGGTGGGTCAATCTTTTTGGACACAGCAACGCGACCATTAACGCGGCAATACAAGAACAGTTGCAGACGCTCGAACATGTGATTTTTGCAGGGTTTACCCACAAGCCTGCTATTGATTTGGCGCGCCGACTTGTGGCGCTCACACCTGCACCCCTACAGAAAGTTTTTTTTGCCGACAATGGTTCTAGCGCCATTGAAATTGCCTTGAAGATGTCCTTTCAATACTTTAAAAATCAAGGAGAGAGCCGACCGCTTTTTGTCTCATTGCAAAATTCGTATCATGGAGAAACTATGGGGGCATTGGCGGTGAGCGATACCGGGCTCTACAAAGATATCTATACGGATATTCTCATAAAAACTGTCCAGGCGGCATCTCCGGCATTAGTAGGTGAAGATGAAGCACTGGAGAGTATGCGCCGTGTCTTGCAGGCACATGAAGGAAAGATCGCATCGGTGGTGATTGAGCCGTTGGTACAGTGTGCCGGATCCATGCAGATGTATGATGCCGGTTACATACGCCGTCTTCGAGCGTTGTGTGATGCGTTTGGTGTCTTTTTGATTGCCGATGAAGTAGCCGTGGGATTTGGTCGTACCGGAAGCATGTTTGCTATTGAGCAAGCCGGTATTGCTCCGGACTTTCTCTGTCTTTCCAAGGGGATTACCGGCGGATATATGCCGCTGTCGGTGGTACTCTTTGGCAATGATATCTATAATGCATTTTATTGTGAGTATCATGAGGGGAAATCCTTTCTCGATTCTCACAGTTATACCGGCAATACTTTAGCGTGTGCGGCGGCTAACGCCGTATTGGATATTTTTGAAAAAGAGCAGATTATTGAGATTAATAAGCGCAGTATTGCCCTAATAGCGCAAGAAACCCAAAAGTTCAAGGCGCTCGCCAACGTCAAAGAGGTACGTCAGCGTGGCATGATCTGTGCTATTGAGTTGCACGGTTATGCCGTGAGTGAGCGTATTGGATTACATGTATTTCAAGAGGCTCTGAAACAGGGAGTCTACATCAGACCGTTGGGACATGTGATCTATTTTATGCCGCCATACTGTTTTACCGAGACCGAACTACGATATATGATTGAGGTGACCTATGGCGTTGTCAATGCACTTTCACAACGTTAAACTGACAGGTCAATGTCTGCGCTGTTATGGTCTATGATCTGATTGTTATTGGTTCGGGTGCTGCCGGAATGATGGCTGCCATTACCGCAGCACGTCGGCAGAAGCGCGTCTTGTTACTGGAAAAACTGCCGGTACTCGGCGCTAAACTCAAAGCGACCGGCGGTGGACGCTGTAATGTTACCAATACACTACCAAAGGATCGTTTTATGGAGTGCTTTGGCAGACAGGGTCGTTTTATGAGCGAATCGTTGCAGGCGTTAGATCACCATGCTTTAGTAGAATTCTTCAGAACGCTTGGAGTAGAATGCCATGCACCCGATGGCTACCGTGTTTTTCCTGTGAGTCATAATGCTTTAAGTATCCTCAATGCTTTGGAGGCAGAGCTGCATCGCCTGAATGTCGACATACGTTGCTCGGAGCGTGTGGAATCATGGCTGTATCGCAAGGGTGTACTCTATGGCGTGATGACAACACAGCAACATCAGTATGAGGGCACGCATGTCATTGTGGCAACGGGTGGTTTAGGCTATCCCCGACTCGGTGCCGAAGGTGACGGGTATGTATTGGCACAGTCGATCGGGCATACCGTCACCGCACTCCATCCGGCAATGATACCACTCTATACCAAAGAGCCGTGGGTCAAACGGTGCCGTGCCGATACGATTGCCAAAGCGGAGTTGCGTATTTCGCTTCCCAAAGCCAAAAAGCTACGTGCTGTAGGTGATCTGATTTTTACCACTCAAGGTATTCGCGGTCCGGTTGTACTGGACTTTGCCAGAGAGATCACTCCTTTGCTGGAGCGTTACGGCGAGGTGCCGCTGCACATTAATGTGGTTCAGGGAATGAACGAGGCACAGATTCTTGAAAAGATTCATAAGGCGTTGGCAGAAGATCCGCATCAAAGGACGCGAGAGCTTTTGTCTGTGTTGATTCCGGATGCTTTAAGTCGTGAACTTTGTGCCATGGCTTCTTTGGATCCGGAACGTCACTGGAACAAGCAACCCGGCGGTGCTCGTCATGCGTTATTGAATCTTCTGGTCAAAATGCCGCTTACGGTTGTGGGACATGGGGGCTTTAATATGGCAATGATCACCCGTGGCGGGGTAACTCTTAAAGAGGTTGACCCACGTACGATGCGGAGCCGCCTGATTGACAATCTTTATTTTTGCGGTGAAGTGCTCGACCTGGATGGCCCTTGCGGCGGGTATAATCTTCAGTGGTCATTTTCCAGTGGCTATTTAGCCGGGATGCTGGGTGAATTTACATGTAAAAAAGTCAAGACGCCGTAGAGAGCGTCTATATAATAACCGGCTACGATGTGAGTTGCGACATAATTTTTGCTTCAACAGCAGCAATGTCCTGGGTACCGTCAACACGAATGTAGGTCAGTGCGGTGTCGGTTTTGGCACGATTGGTGTAGTAGTCAATCAGCGGTCGGGTCTGCTTGTGGTAGACATGCAGTCTCTCTTTGACAATGCTCTCGGCATCATCATCGCGCTGTATTAAATCTTCTCCGGTGACATCATCTTTCCCGGCTACTTTCGGAGGGTTATACATAGTATGATAGGTACGACCCGATGCCGGATGTACCCGACGTCCTGACATGCGCTTGACAATCTCTTCATCGGGGACGTCAATTTCAATCACGGCATCAATGGCAATGCCGGCATTGGTAATCGCATCGGCTTGGACTACGGTGCGGGGAAACCCGTCAAAGAGAAAACCGTTGTGACAGTCTTCTTGCGCAATACGTTCTTTAACCAGTCCGATGATAATGTCGTCACTCACCAGCTCTCCCGCATCCATTGTCTTTTTTGCCAGCGTTCCCAGTGGCGTACCGTTTTTAATGGCGGCACGCAGCATATCGCCTGTGGAGATCTGAGGAATATTGAATTTTTGAGTCAAAAATTGTGCTTGTGTCCCTTTGCCCGCGCCCGGTGCGCCCAATAATATAATGTTCATATGCTCTCCCGTGTGTTTATGATAGTTTTGACATAATATACGTTTCCATCTCGGCAACAACAATGTCGATACTGCGTTCACCGTCAATAACATGCAGTAGATTTTTACGGCGGTAAAATGCTTCAATGGCCGCCAGTGGTTCTTTGTAAATTGTCATCCGTCGCTCAAAGATATCATGACAATCATCTGCTCCGCGGGCACGACCGACGACACGCTCATGTGCTACAGCATCACTGACATGTACTTCAATGACACTGACAAGTGTGACATCGTGGTGGTGTTGCATGTAGTGCTCCAAGGCCTCCATTTGCTCAATGCTTCGAGGGTAACCGTCTAAAATAACGGCAGGTGTTGCTGCCTTCTTAATAGCATGGACAATGGTCTCAATGACAATATCAATAGGAACAATATTGCCCTTGGAAATATAAGACTCAATAATATTTCCTCGATCGCTTCCGCTGGCTGCTTCAGCGCGAAGCATATCACCGGTTGAGTAGTGGCTAATATGCTGGGCGTGATGCTGGGCAATCAACTCGGCATCGGTGGTTTTTCCCGAACCCGGAGCGCCAATAATGAGAATGAGTTTTTTCATACTTTGGTACTTTCACGAAGTCGAATGTGCAAATCCCGAAGCTGGGTGTTATCGACCGTACTGGGTGCTTTGGTTAGCAGGCATGATGCTTTTTGCGTTTTTGGAAAGGCAATGACATCACGGATGCTCTCTTTGTGTGCCAGAATCATGATGAGTCGATCCAGACCTAGCGCAAAGCCGCCGTGTGGAGGTGCTCCAAATTTGAGTGCATCAAGTAAAAATCCGAATTTCTCCCGTTGTTCCTCTTCGTCAATACCCAGTAAGTTGAAAATTTTGGTCTGCATCTCCTCTTGATGAATACGAATGGAGCCGCCGCCAAGTTCGACACCGTTAAGAACAATATCGTAGGCAACAGATTCAATATCTTCGACATGCTCATGGTTAAGATCACGTGGCATAGTAAAAGGGTGGTGCAAGGCTTTGAGGCGTCCCTCTTCAATTTCAAACATCGGAAAATCAACTACCCAGACAAATTCAAAACGATCGGTGTCAATCAGGTTCATCTTTTCATGCTCTGCTAGAAAAATTCTAAAGCGTCCCATGTAGTCAAGAACCGTTTTTTTCTCGCCGGCACCGAAAAAGACGACATCTCCGACCTCCAGTTCTGTCCGTTCAATGAGCAGGGCTATG
>QNZR01000143.1 GCA_003978475.1 Sulfurimonas sp. | reverse complement strand
TGCCAGGTCATTGGCAATAACAAATTCCCCGACACCGGCTTCGGCCATTTTTTTCAGCTTTGTTTCATCAATCGGTGTCATCGTATCAAAAAGAATCTCACCGGTTTCAGGGTTAATAATAGGCTCTGCCAAATAACGCTCCACCAAAGTCTCCAGTGGATACTGTACTGCTTTAACGCCGCTCTCTATCAGTTTTTCGGCTTTTTTGGCAGAAAGTCGTTTTCCCGCGGCTAAAATCACGTTGCCTTCTTCATCCACCAGATCATAATTTAAACGGGATTTAAACTCATCGGCTCTAAATGCCATCATGAAGTTATTGTCCTTGATGCTGATGGTTTGCAGTGGATAAAAAAGTTTCAGTATATCCTGCTTTGAATACCCCAATGCTCGAAACATAATTGTTACAGGTACTTTACGGCGCTTATTAATACGCATATATAAAATATCTTTAGGGTCATACTCAAAATAGAGCCACGAGCCGCGATCAGGAATGATTTGACCGGTATAGATCAACTTGTTGCCTGTTGTTTTGGAAGGTTCTTCTTTAAAAATAACACCGGGGCTTCGATGCAGTTGATTCACAACAACACGCTCCACGCCATTAATTAAAAAAGAGGTGCGATCTGTCATCTTGGGAATATCTCGAACAAAAATTGTCTGCTCTTTAATATCTTTGACACCGAGTTTTTCTTTCGTATTCTCATCACGATCCCAAAGGGTCATACGCGTCTTCATACGAAGAGAAATTGAGTAGGTCAATCCACGCTCCATACATTCTCGAACCGTATATTTTGGCTTAACAATTTCAGACCCTAAATACTCTAGGGTGAGTCTGTTTTGTGTATCATGAACAGGAAAAACAGAGTGAAAAACCCTTTCAATACCACTAGCAGAACGATCTTTTTCGTCCTCCATTAAAAACGTGTCATAAGAACTTTGTTGTAGTTGCAAAAGATTGGGAACATCAATTTGCTGAGGGGTTTTTGCGAAGTCTACACGTAAGCGATTTCCGGAATACAGAGTGTTTAACATTAGGCTACCTCTAATTTGAAGATAAGTACCAATTGACATTGGTAAGTCATATGTGTGTTAACTCAAGCGTCCTTGAGTCTATAACGACATAAGGGTACTTTGATCAATCGGTTCTCAAACCAACTAATCAAAGTACCCAAAAATAACACAAAAGCGACATAAAAAATCTATGCCGCTTTTTCGAATCGAAATTATTTTACTTCGACAGATGCACCCGCTTCTTCAAGCGCTGCTTTTGCTGCTTCAGCATCTTCTTTAGAGACACCTTCTTTGATCGTTGCAGGAACGTTCTCAACAGCTTCTTTTGCCTCTTTAAGACCTAATCCTGTCAATGCGCGTACCGCTTTGATAGCATTGATTTTTTTGTCACCGGCGCCGGTAAGAACAACATCAAATTCAGTTTTCTCCTCAGCGGCAGCACCGGCATCAGCACCGGCAACGCCCGCAACCGCTACCGGTTGTGCAGATACACCAAATTTCTCTTCAAACTCTTTAACAAGCTCTGAAAGCTCTAACACCGATAAATTTGAGATATACTCTAATACGTCTTCTTTTGTTACCGCCATATGTAATCCTTTTTTTAATTATAAATATTATTAAGAAGCTTCAGCTTCCAGTTTTTCTTTTAGTGCATTCAATCCAATGGTAAAGTTTTGCACCGGTGCCATCCATGTAGCAGCTAACATACCCAGTAACTCTTCGCGACCCGGTAGTTTCGCAAAAGCTTCTACTTTCGCAGCATCACTTGCTTCACCGTCAATATAAGCCGTTCGAATCACAAGTTTACTATTTTTCTTAGCAAACTCCGATACTGTTTTTGCCGCAGAAATTGAGTCTTGACCCCAAATAAATATGTTGGTGTCGGTAATCTCTATACCACTCATATTGGCATTTTTCAGTGCCAATGTAGCCAATGTGTTTTTTACCACTTGGACTTTAGCTTCTTTAGATCGTGCAATGTGGCGCAACTCTTCGAGTTCACTACATGACAATCCGCGATAATCACACATTACAACACAGCTTGAGTTTTGAAATTCACCGGTCAATTGATCAATAATTTCTACTTTTCGTGACTTCGTCATTCATTCTCCTCTCCAGACTTTATAACTTCAAGAAGGGCGGAATTCTCCGTTTACGCAATTGCCCCTAACTCTCTTTAGTCCATAAAATTCAGATTTTAGCGACGTAAAATCTTTAGTGTTCCATCCTCTGATAGCACACTACAGACTTTATGTTTTTTCATTTTACATGTAAGCATACCGCCTACATGTAAATTCACTATTTAATATCTGCTAATTCTGCCAGATCAAATTTAATTGCTGGACTCATCGTCAATGACAATGCCGCATTTTTAATGTAACGTCCCTTTGCAGAAGCCGGTTTTTGCTTGTTAATGGCTGATACAAATGCCACAATATTCTCATTTATTTTCTCTGCATCAAAACTCACTTTGCCAATTCCGGCGTGAATATTACCTTTTTTATCGACTCTAAAAGTGACTTGGCCGCCTTTAACATTTTTAACCGCAGTTGCAACATCCGGGGTAACGGTTCCGGTTTTGGGATTGGGCATCAAGCCTTTAGGACCCAAAATACGTCCGATTTTACCGACAAGACCCATGCAGTCCGGTGCAGCAACCACGACATCAAAATTAAAAATACCTTCTTGAATCTGTTCAACCAACGTATCCGTACCGACAATATCCGCGCCGGCTGCTTTTGCCTCATCCGCTTTGGCGCCTTTAGCAAATACGGCAACACGAACTGTTTTACCGGTGCCATTTGGAAGGACAATAGCACCACGTACCATCTGATCGGCATGACGCGGATCAACATTAAGATTCATTGCAATCTCAACAGTTTCATCAAATTTTGCAGACTGTAAAGTTTTTACAACTTCAGCAGCTTCTGCTGTAGTATAGTTTTTGGTCGTATCAATTTTTTCTATTAATTGCTTGTAACGTTTACTTGCCATTACGATCATCTCCTGTATGTTATCAGTGCCGCAGTTATTTGGTATCTTTGCGGTCGAAGATAGTGTCTTTAGTCTACGATTTCAATACCCATAGAACGAGCGGAACCTGCAAGAATATTAGCGGCCATCTCCTCATTGTCTGTATTTAAATCTTCAATTTTGGCTTTCACCACATCCATTAATTGGGCTTTTGTAATTTTACCTACTTTATTTTTAAGTGGGTTATCGGTTCCCTTTTTCAGACCTGCCGCCTTCATTAATAGCGCTGATGCCGGTGGTTGTTTTGTAATAAAAGAGAAACTGCGATCCGCATACACGGTAATGACTACCGGTACCTTAAACCCCATTTTATCTTTTGTTTTTTCATTGAATGATTTACAAAACTCCATAATATTAACACCACGTTGTCCTAATGCCGGACCAACCGGTGGCGCCGGGTTGGCTTTACCTGCTTCAATCTGCAGTTTAATGTAATCCATAACTTTTTTTGCCATTGTGCTTCCTTCCTTTGTAAAATTAAATTATTTTTTCGACTTGCGTGTAAGAGATGTCTACCGGTGTACTTCGTCCAAAAATGAGAACATTTAATTTTAATGTTCCATGTTCCAAGTCATATTCATCTACCGTCCCTGTAAAGTTTGCAAACGGTCCATCAATAATACGTACCGTCTCACCCGTGTCAAAAAAGACCTTGGGTTTGGGCGCGGCACGATTTTGCACTCGATCCAAAATAACCTCGACATCATGCGCGGCAAGCGGTGTCGGTCGATTGGATTCACCAATAAAACCGGAAACCTTTGGAATTCCCTGAATCATATGTTGAATATTCGTATCTAAATCAATTTTAGCAAAGACATACCCGGAATATAGCGAGCGTTCAGAAATCTTTTTCTTTCCCTCTTTAACTTCAATAACATCCTCAGTGGGAACGACGACTTCGACAATTTTGTCTTGCAGCGAATATTCCTCAATGAGATTAAGAATCGCCTCTTTGACTTTACGATCACTACCATAGGTTTGAATTGAGTACCACTCATGTGCCATACTGCTACCCCTAACCTAAAATTGCAGACATCGCCGATGACATGATTAAATCAACAAGTGCTAAAAAAATCGCCACAAACGTCACCACAACAAATACAGCTATAAAAGCCTGGCGTACCTGTGTTTTAGTTGGAAAAATTACTTTTGCTAACTCTAGTTTAGCATTTTTAAACGCTGTTGTAATACCATTCATATCTTCTGTCCTAATTAGCATTTCCGATAACTAAAGCTCAAAAGCCCTACTCATTGAAAATGAGGTGGCAGGCGTAGAGAGACTCGAACTCCCAACACCCGGATTTGGAATCCGGTGCTCTACCATTGGAGCTATACGCCTATTCTATACATACTAGAGCAACGGAAATAGATCCGTCACCGAAACAAAACTACAGTTTTGCTTCTTTATGTACCGTATGCTCACGACACCATTTGCAGTATTTTGTCACTGAAAACTTTTCAGTGTGAGTCTTCTTGTTTTTCGTTGTGTGATAGTTACGACGTGTACACTTTTCACACGCTAAGTGAATATTTTCACGCATGTTATATTATCCTATGATTTGCGAATCGGTAACCCGATTACGCAATAATTTTAGCAACAACACCGGCGCCGACAGTACGACCACCTTCACGGATAGCGAAACGTGTTCCCTCTTCCATAGCAATTGGCGCAATAAGTTCAGCGGTGATTTTAACATTATCACCCGGCATAACCATCTCAGTACCTTCTGGCAATGTAATTGCCCCTGTAACATCCGTTGTACGTACATAAAACTGAGGACGATAGTTGGTAAAAAATGGAGTATGACGACCACCCTCTTCTTTACTAAGAACATAAATCTCAGCTTCAAATGTAGTATGTGGTGTAATAGAACCCGGCTTACAGAGAACCTGACCACGTTCTACCTGATCTTTATCGATACCGCGAATGAGGATACCACAGTTATCACCCGCTTCTCCCTGCTCCATCTCTTTACGGAACATCTCAACACCGGTCACAACGGTTGATTGTGTATCTTTAATTCCTACAATTTCAACCTGCTCACCTACTTTAATGGTACCACGCTCGATACGACCCGTAACAACAGTACCACGACCAGAGATTGAGAAGACATCTTCTACCGGCATTAAGAAATCTTTATCGGTTTCACGCACTGGCTCAGGAATATACTCATCTACGGTACTCATAAGCTTAATGATTTTATCGGACCACTCACCCAATGTACCGGTTTTGGCCTCTTCAAGAGCTTTCAGAGCAGAACCTGCCGTAATTGGAGTATCGTCACCCGGGAACTCGTACTGATCAAGAAGCTCACGAATTTCCATCTCTACAAGCTCAAGAAGTTCTTCATCATCAACCATATCTTCTTTGTTCATGAAAACTACGATGTATGGTACTCCTACCTGTTTAGAAAGAAGAATGTGTTCACGAGTTTGCGGCATTGGACCATCTGCTGCAGAAACCACTAAAATAGCACCATCCATTTGAGCAGCACCGGTAATCATGTTTTTAACATAATCCGCGTGACCCGGACAGTCAACATGCGCATAGTGACGCTTGTCAGTTTCATACTCTACGTGAGAGGTCGCAATTGTAATTCCACGTTCGCGCTCTTCTGGAGCATTATCGATTTGATCATAATCCATAAGCTCTGCATCATTTGTTACCGCAAGTACTGCTGTAATCGCCGCTGTTAATGTTGTTTTACCGTGGTCAACGTGACCGATAGTACCGATGTTAACATGCGGTTTATTACGTTCAAATTTTTCTTTTGCCATGTAGTCTCCTCTGACTCTTATTTTAATGAAATGGAATTATACCAGAAAATTATTCAATTATTGCTTATAGGTAGCAATTAATAGCCGACTATTTGAGATCATTGCTTCGATGGAGCTCACACCGGGAATTGAACCCGGGACCTCTTCCTTACCAAGGAAGTGCTCTACCTCTGAGCCATGTGAGCAGTTAAGCAATAACTGAATAATTCAACTGGTAACATCAATAATGGTATATCTATGATACTAGTGAAGTGATAAACTCTCTATTTTTAGTTTGAGAATATGAAGTAAATTATTGTACTTCAGCTTCCAGAAATAGATTGATTTAATGGAGCGGGTGAAGGGACTCGAACCCTCGACCCTCAGCTTGGAAGGCTGACGCTCTAGCCAACTGAGCTACACCCGCGTCTTCATTAATGGTGGTGAGAGCAGGAGTCGAACCTGCGAACCCATAGGGAGCAGATTTACAGTCTGCCGTCGTTGGCCACTTGACTATCTCACCACAGTAAAATATATCTGGTCTAACACTGTTTCTAATACCCAATTTCAATGGTGCCGACACGAGGATTTGAACCCCGGGCCTGCTGATTACAAATCAGCTGCTCTAGCCAACTGAGCTATGTCGGCATCGAAATTGAGCCAGAATTATAGACGCTTTTTGTATCAATGTCAAGCATTTTCATGAAAAAGCAGATTTTTTCATGAAACCTCGTTGCCATCGTCAACAAGCTTATCCTACGTCAATAGTGGCATCAAAAATAATGACGCGGTTACGGCCTTGTTCTTTAGCGAAATAGAGTGCCTTGTCAGCCTCCGCAAAGACCGTCAGGTAGTCGGTATGCTCTCGACGAAAATAGCTTAAACCAATGCTGGTAGTCACCTCTATCGTATAACTCTCAAAGACTACAGATTTTTTCTCAATAGTTTCACGAATGCCCTCGGCAATATTTTGTGCCGCATCCGGTGATGTCTCCGGAAGAATCACCACAATCTCTTCTCCCCCGTAACGTCCGACAAAATCTGTTTCACGTACACAACCGCTGATGCGTCTACTGATTTGACGCAACACCTCATCACCCGCCATATGACCATACGTATCATTAATGCGTTTAAAAAAATCAAGGTCAATAATCATAATGGAGATGTCATGTCCGTACCGTTTGGCACGCTTAAACTCCATCTCAAGCATCTCTTCAAGATATCCACGATTCCACAACCCTGTCAGTGCATCTGTCTTGCTAAGCACCTCAATTTCATGCGTGCGCTCTTTAACCAGTTTTTCCAAACGCTCTTTTTCACTGCGGGAACGCTCAATTGCCGAGTAATAAATCGCCCGAGCAATAATCAGTGCAAAAATGAGAGCAATAGCACTGGTCGTCAGTGCGGTTTGAAGAAGCTGCTGCTCGTTTTGCGCATATGGTGAAGCATCGATTAGCAGCATCAACTGGGTATCTTTACTCTTGTCGAGCAACCCGCTGTTGACTACGGTACGATAGATAAGCCGACCATCAATATTTACCAGATCAGGCGGTGGAAGTTCTTGCATCTGCAATTTTGTACCGATCATCTCAGGATGACTGCTGATGCGAACCGTATTGTTGGTGTCAATTAATGATATTTGAACAATATTTTCAGCAGAATGAACATAACCGTGCAAAAACTTGTCAACATCAGTCTTTTCAAAAATTTCCAGACTGTTGGCAATCGAGCCTTCAATGGCTTTAAGCAAATTTAAAATATCTACCTGCCGACGCAAGAGTGCAAAATTTTCTTTAGCTCCTTGAATCTCTTTGTATTCCGAGACATCAACGGCAAGGTCGATCATGCCAATCAAGCTTTTATTGCGGTATATCGGATAATAAATTGCCATAACATCAACATAATCCCGTGTTTCAAAGAAAAACTCTTTAAGCTCTTGTTCTCCTTGCATCGTCTTCTTAAAACTAGCCGCAGTATAGATATTGCCAATTTCCTCTTTAAACATGGAGTTGCTAATAATGCCGTCAGGTTCCAAATAGCGAAACTCAAAAATTTCCAATCCAAAAGAGACATTATTCACGAGTTTTTGGAGATTCATAGTCGATTTTATATCTTGAAAACGTAGCATTGCCGCTGTAATGGAATTGACAATATCTCCCGCATCGCTTTTCATCTGGGTTAGCAGCAGTTTTTTCTGTGACTCGTAATTAAAAAAAGAGAGATACGAAATACTCAACACCAAAATAAGCAATAGCACAGGAGTGTTATATTTTAGTTTTAACATAATTTATCGACCTCCTCGACGTGCATTCGGGTTGGGATTACGGTACTTACTGTACGCCTTGTCCAGATCATGATACGAACGGTTCCAACGCTCGGTATGACAGCTTTGACACATTTTTTTCAATCGCTCAGGATGATCTTCACCGGCTAAAAACCCGCCTGAAGGTTTCTTGGCTTTTGCCAGCTTAATGTGCACATTACCCGGACCATGACATCCCTCACACTGAACATTGGCCAAACGGGGAGTACGCTCCCGATTAATAAATCCCGTCGGCACGCCATACCCTGTAGCATGGCATATTAAACAACGGGGATTGGTCTCATCCTCTCCCGTTAAATGATCCATAGCGTAATCATGCGGATCTTTTTTCCGTCCAATGAAAAATTTCCGGTGGCACAAACGACACTTGGTATTACCCACAAAGCGGTAATCTCCGGAATCAATAGCAGCATGATATGCTTCAGTCCCCATGGCAAACTCAAGAGGAATAGGCGATATCGGTTCCTGATACGCCTCTTGAATGCGATCATTACCACTTGCTTGAAATATTACTATGATGAACATGAGCACCATTATGGGTATGCGCAACCGTTCACTGTAACTGCCATACATATTTTACATCCTACATTAATTACAAAGTCAACCGACGCCATCCCGCCGTTTATCATAAATCACTATAATAACAATTTATACGTTACGAATATTATTCGATTATTTTTTACGTCAAATAAGAATATTATACACTAAAAGTTGTTATCCTAAAATGATATATCGAACATTATTGTTATTTTTGTACCCTTTATTCAATTATTTTTGTCATACAATATGCTTTACAATAATTACCGTTTAAGGCAGAGAGCATGACCATACTTTTTTCTCCCAGTGAAGCAAAACATACCGGCGGTGCCAGCATCCCTATTGCCAAAGAGCACTATCTTTTTCCAGAGCTTTTTGAGCATAGAGTAACCATGCTTCGTAGCTACAACGATTACATGGCAACAGCTTCAGAAGCGGAACTGAAAAAACTTTTGGGTACGAAAAAAGAGTCTGTCATCGCTTACTATCGTCGCGATCTTTTTACACAGCCTACCATGAAAGTCATTGAGCGTTATTGCGGTGTTGCCTACGATTATTTAGATTATGCCTGCCTCAGTGCCAAAGAGCAGGCATATATTGACCGTCATGTCATCATTTTTTCCAATCTCTTTGGTCCGCTGCATGCCGGAGACATCGGCTTACCCGAGTATAAACTCAAGCAGGGTGAAAAAATCGGTACACTTGCTCCTGAAATATTTTATAAGCAGCATTTCACTCAGGCATTGCATACACTGCTTGCACCGGAACACTATCTTGATCTACGCGCCGGATTTTACAATAAATTCTATCAGCCCTCATCGCCTTACACAACCCTGAAGTTTATTAAAGAGGGAAAAGTCGTGAGTCACTGGGCTAAGGCATATCGCGGCATCGTATTACGTTGCATGGCGCAACAACAGATTCATACCATCGACGATTTTATGGCAATGGAACTAGAGAACCTTGTCGTCAAAGAGATACGTCACAAAGGCATACATACCGAAATTGTTTATCATATTATTGCCTCGTGAGCGTTATCCTATCATAGGAGCGAATGCTTTGGTACTGACGTGAATGCGCTCTCCAATTTTGAGTTGTTCGGCTTCTTGTTCCGAGACAACCACTTCCACCAGCTGTTGTCCAATAGCGACAATGGCAATCATCATCACATCAACCCTGACAATCTCCAGAAGCTCCCCTTCAAACGTAAACTTTTGCGAACCGGCGGTTTTAAGCAATACCTCTTTTGCCGTGCCATCACGCACGATGTGGCCCGATTCCAAAACAATGACTCGGGATGCCAAACGGTAAATTTCACTGGGGTCATGACTGACTAAAATGGTGGTGGTACCAAACTCTTGATGCAATAACGCTATCTCCTGCTGTAATATACTGCGCATGGAAGCATCCAGTGCAGAGAGCGGCTCATCCATTAACAGCAGCTTGGGTTGACGCATCATGGCACGACAAAGCGCTACACGTTGCTGTTGACCTCCACTGAGACTGTGAGGACGGCGCCGTTTCAGTGCCTGCAACTCCGTGATATCGAGCAGACGTTCGGCAAGAGCTTTGTCTTTTGCGACAAAAAGCAGATTCTCTTCA
>QNZR01000128.1 GCA_003978475.1 Sulfurimonas sp. | reverse complement strand
GGGTCATCGGATCGGCAATCACATGAAAGGAGATGCTATCAATATGAGGACGGTGCTCAAAATACGCATCAAAAGCGCGTAATTCAATATTTTTGGAAAACTCCAATGTTGTAAGCCGGTACGGACCGGTACCGATCGGCTGTATGTTGAAGCTGCTGTTCATAATATTGGTTTCATCTTTTAAAATATGCTCAGGCAAAATACCCATCATCCATGTTTCGAGTGCTTTAAAATAAGGATTTTTATACGTTACCCGGATCTTATACGGATTGAGTATTTCTACCGACTTTACCTCTCGAAACGTCGATGTATAGGGAGAAACCACCTGAGAAGAGTTAATGAGGTTGTAGGTGAAAAGTACGTCTTTTGCACTAAAAGGTGCCCCGTCATGCCAACGAACATCCCTGCGCAAATGGAACACAAGTGTCGTGTTATTCTCAAAATAATATGATGATGCCAGATCTCCAATAATCTTTTTGCCCTCTTTATCATATTTGACCAGCGCATTGAAGATAAATCCGGAAATCTCACTACTTCCGGCATCGGTCGCTAAAATGGGGTTCAGTCGGGAGGGATTGCTTGACGTGCTTAAATGCAGCGTTACCGCAAAAAGATTCCATGTAAAAAGAAGTAACAGAAGTAATTTCATAGAGAGGATTATAACGAAAACCGCGTTATACAATGTGTTTCAGCACCCCAAGGTGCTGAAAATAAAAATAGATTAACGTTTTGAGAATTGAGGAGAACGACGCGCTTTACGCTTACCGGGTTTCTTACGCTCAACTACACGAGCGTCTCGGGTCATCATTCCTTCAGGTTTCAAGACTACTCGAAATGATGCATCATACTTCACCAAAGCACGAGAGATGCCGTGACGAAGCGCATCAGCCTGACCGCCGAAACCACCGCCTAATGTGGTTGCAACAATATCGACACTCTCACTCTGCTTGGTCAATACCAGGGGCTGCTTCACACGAAGCTTTTTAGCTTCAAGTCCTCCCAGCCATGCATCGAGAGAAAGACCGTTGATCACGATCTTGCCGGTGCCTGGAGTCAACCATACTTTTGCAATAGACGCTTTACGACGTCCTGTAGCGTAAGTTTTTGCCATATTCTACTTCTCCTTACTTGCTAATTTGTGCAGTGTGAGGATGCTCAGCACCTGCATAAATTTTTAATTTTTTAAGCTGTAAAGCGCCTAGTTTGGTTTTTGGTAACATACCGCGCGTAGCTAACTTGAAAAGTTTTTCCGGATTCTTCTCTAAAAGTTCCATCATCTTTACACTTTTCGTACTACCGAAATAGCCACTGTGCGAAAAATACTCTTTATTGGCGATTTTTCCGGCACCTTTAAAGATGGCTTTAGATGCATTAATAACAACAACATAGTCGCCACAATCAACATTTGGAGTAAAATACGGCTTGTTTTTACCGCGAAGATGGGTGGCGATTTCAGTAATCATACGACCGAAAGTTTTACCTTCTGCGTCAATAAGAATCCATTTTTGCTCGATCATCTCTGGAGTGGCAATTTTAGTAAATTTCATTCCATAATTCCTTTCAAGTCTTATTAAGTGGCGAAATTATACTTTTATTTACTTATAATCTACTTAAATTTAGCTTTTTTTAAGTATTATGCCGAAACAATTTCTATTCCCTCTTCCAGAAGATAGACCACACAGGCATGGACATTCTGCCCCATAATGGTTTCAACGGCTTTTTGATACCGTCGCACCTGAGCATGGTGCCTGGCTTCAAAGCGTCGGGAACTTTTGTAGTCAATCACTACAATGTCATGGCGACGCTCAACCAGCAGATCAATATAGTACAACTCGTTCTCATAGCTAATAGGCTGTTCTTTCCGGCAACTTCCTGTAATAAGCTCTTGAAACTGCGGTGTTGCAAGTAGCTGCACAATTCGTTCTTCTATAGCATCAAAATCTTGCTGGGCAAGACGGTCTCCAAACCGATTTTTAACGCTGTCTATCGCCCCTGATACCGACTCCCGAAGATGCAAATCGCACAACTCTAAAGCATAATGCAGTGCCAGACCAAAATCGATGGCATACAGGTTTTCAGGCTCTTCCTCAACGGGAGTGGATGGCACTTCCTGTCGTCCCAAATGCAATGGCGTATAGGTGATCGGTACTACTTTCAACGGCTGTTTTGGCGGTAGTTGCGTCACATGCAGCCGCCCTTGCTGCTGCACGTCAAGGTTGAGATTTTCAAACTGCGAATGTTTGGATTTTTGTATCACCAAAAGCGATGTTTTGGCACGGGTGAAGGCGACATAGAGCATATTGAGGTGATCATCACGACACAAATGGTCGTCTTTTTGCAGAGCATTGCGGTAGGCATCATCCAGAGTTTCACGACCTTTTTGACGTAAAAAAAGGCGCTTCAGTTTTATTCCCTCATATTCAAAAAGCAGTCGGGAACGGTTGGAGTATCGTTGACTCAGCCGATCTAAAACAATAACGTGTTCAAACTCCAGACCTTTGGATTTATGAACGGTCAGCACTCTGACCCCATCATGCTCTTTATGGACGGCGGCGGTATCAATACGCTCATATTCAAACAAAAATGCCTCGATATCCTCACTCTCATACAGTGTCTCAAGAAAGCTGATGGGGTTTAAATCTCCGCTAAAGAGTCCATATTTGGCAATCACGCTTTTTAAATGGGCGCTCAAACTCCGGCGTTCCAAACTCACTATGGCAATCGGTTCAGGGGGTCTGTTAATCAGTGAAAAGAAATTCCGTGCATCAATCTCTTCTTGAAAATAGAGGTATTTTAAATAGGCAATCAAGGCCTGAACAGACGGCTGATGAATCAGCTTGGATGTCGTTTCCGTCACCACCGCTATACCTTCATTTTTTAGTCGGGTTTCAATCAGAAGACCATCACTGTTAGTAGCACACAACAAAGCAATATCCGTAGGCTGCACACCCTGTTCCAATAATCGATTTACATGTAAAAATGCCGCCTCAAGCAGATCATCATTCTCAATCACCTCGACATAGCCCTCCGGTGCATCTGCTTTAATCTGCTGCGGTGTATAATTTTCAATAACGTCCTGAAATGTCCGGTTGACAAAAGTAACCACGGCGGCAGCACTACGATAATTGGTACGCAGTACCTCAACATCAACACGATACCGACGGGCAACCTCGTAAAACAGCTCTTTGACACCCCCTCGAAAGCGATAGATAGACTGCTTGACATCACCGACAAAAAACAGTGACTTCTCCTCGGCTCCCGAGCAGATCTCGTCAATAATAGGAGCAAGAATATCAAACTGTATGGTGCTGGTATCTTGAAACTCATCGAGTAGCAGATGGTCAATTTCGGAATCGAGTCGAAAATAGAGAAAATCCCGCGAAAGACCCTTGAGCGAAAGCATGGTATGCACCAAAACACTCACATCATCAAATCCCAGCTCACCGTCTTCTTTGGCAATATGCAGCTTGCTTGCCTCATACGTGTCAACCAATGCAAAAAGTTTCTGAAAATAGTGTTGCTCTTTACGATGGAAATATACGTTCAGCTTCTGCTGTATGCGCTGTAATACCTCGTCCATTTCAGGAGTGTAGCATTTGGCATAGGTACGATAGTTGAGGCTCTCTTTACGATACCAGTTTTTACTCAACAATGCCTCTAAACTCTCCACATCCATACTCTTTTTAGCTGTTGTCGAAGCCCCTTCTTGTGCATTGACCAACCCCCGCAATGTAGCCACTTCTTCAAGTATTTCCTGACTCAGATGCCGGTATGGCCGGGGTTCGTCATATGTCGTATGCCCGAGTCCTCTTAAAAGATACAGGCGATCTAATAGTGCGGTGGTATCGGTAAGTCTAGTGTTATTGATGAGTGTCAGATCAATCAAGGTTGCAATTTTTTTTGAGTCAAAAAGTTCCTGTAAAAACCGACTGAGAACTTTCATGTCGTGCTGTGACTCGTGGGTTGTAAAGGTCGGCATAATACCGACATGCAACGAAAATTTTCGTAATATGATGGCCAAAAATTTATCAATCGTCATCACCTTGAGATCACTTTGCAACAACCGCTGCAAGACCTCCGGCTGCTGTGCCAAAATGGCTTCAGGTGATTGCTCAATCATTCGGCTAATCTCTTTTAGTTCCCCGTTTTGACGTAAATGCAATGTCTCCAACGTTGTGACAATACGCTCCAGCATCTCATTGGCAGCCTTGTTGGTAAAGGTAAGTGCTAAAATTTTTGACGGCTCTTTTTTCATAAAGAGCAGACTCAAATAACGCACGACCAGCATAAAGGTTTTACCACTACCGGCACTGGCTTCGTAAGCTAAAAACGGTTGAAATGCCATGACTATCCTCGCTTGCACAGATGGATATATTCGCAATAGCGACAGGCGTTGAGATCGTCAGTTAGCTCACACTGAATCCTGGTCGTCTGCCGTAACTCCTGCAATATGGCATCGAGGCGTTCGAGTTTCTGTTCCAAAAACGGCTCCACTACAATGCGACAGCTTTTCAAGTCATAAAATGCCACGCTTTTAGGCTCACCCTCATACAGCAGATAGTAAAACTCCAGCTGAAAATCTACCGCTTTTTCAATACTGTTTTGAGTATAACAGGCATAAGCACCGCTTTTATAATCAAGAATTTCAATGCCCGCTTCAGAACGATCGACCCTGTCAATAACACCATGCAGAGTCATCCCGTGAACCTGCTTTTGAAACGACTTCTCACAGTGCAGCACCTCCACCCCGGAACGAAAACGGGCAACTTCTTGCTCAATAAACGGCTCAAGCCGTTTCAACCATAGCTCAATTTGGTAGGCATGGAGTATATTGGAAGCGATTTTTTTCTTAAATACATTTCTAATGCTCTCCCGTAACTCCTGATCATGCATATAACAGCGCTGCTGTGAGTACACCTCCTTGAATACCGCATGCAGTATTGTCCCGATTTCATGCTCATCGGGAAGATCTTTGTCAATCTCGTGCCCACGCAGTTTTTGAATATATCGGTAATAAAACGCCCGTTTGCAGGTAAGGTATGTTTTGAGCTTTGTAGCAGAAAGCGGCTCTTGGGTAAAATCATAAGCTACCTCAATTTCAGATACTCGCCCCGAAGGAAGCGGGTGCTGCTTAAACAGGATGCCGGCATAAGCATGATCATTCAGCGAGCTATTCACGCTAATGCCGAGTTCTTTTAAAAATCGTGACGGTACGCTGTGTGCATTCTCTACATAACTGATACTAACGGCTTTGGCTCGACTCATCATATGATAATAGTAGAGTTTTTGCAGTGCTTCCCGGTCTCGTAATGTCGGCAAATTAGAGCGCTCACGAACGGTCGAATTTAAAAAGAGGTCTTTATCGCTTTTTCGTGGTACAAACCCCTCATTAAAATCGACAATAATCACCCCATCAAACGGAATCATACGGGTTTCCAGCAAACCCATCACCGTAATTTTTCCGCCACCGACATCATCTAAAGCACGTGAGGCAAGGCGTTTTAAAAAAAGATGCAGTGCCGACTTAAGAGGCGTCTTTTGCAACTGCTGCATCAGCGACTCAAAGCGATAGTACTCTTCTTGAACACTCTGCCGAACACAGACATCTTCTTCTGCCTCCAAAAAAGGAGTCAGCAGTGCCTTAAACTCAAGTGTAGCAAGGGGGTCTCTAAAATGCCGCTTAATGTCGTTGTCAATGCCAAAACGCGCCACACGGCTTCGGTTTTCTACGCTGCTATTGTCGGCTTCATCATAACTTGCCTTAAGTGCCCTGTAGAAGCGGGAGCGGCTTAAAGAGATCCCTTTGGCAAAGTTAAAGTAGCCTTCATCATCGAAATCCTGAAGTATCTGTGCAAAATTCTCATCGGGAGTCACCACAACAATACGACGTGCGTCAATACCGGAGTTGACATAAGAGACAATACGTTCTTTGACATAGGCAACCTGTAGCAGGCGTTGTGAAAAAGAGTGTGTTTCAACCTGCCGTAAACTTCGCTCCACTTTGCGTTGTGAGCTGATGGTCAGGGTCTCGAAATCGAGGATGTACTCATAACCCTCTTCCAGATCCATACCCAGTGCCTGAAATCTTGAGGTCAACTTGGTATTAAATCTGCTGGTTTCATACACCAGCAGTACTTCCGTATGTTCGGCACACTGCTGCAACAGTGTCAGTTCCCATCGGGTGATATACCCTTCTACATGTAAAATGACCCTGCCAAGACTCTTAAGATACGGAATATTCAGCGTATAGCAATCCGGTAGGAAAATTTTCTCAAAAACCTGACGAGCATCACAAAGCGCCTTATACCGATAATAGAGTTGTGTTAAAATCGCAATATGCTCTTCATATTCAGCATAGCAGTCTGCCGAATCAAGATCTTCAATGGGAACCATCTCGGCACTAAGTTCTTCAAAAAAACGAAAAATATACCTGCTGTTGGAAAGAAACGTATAGAAATTTCGTTCAATCTTGAGGGCACTAAACGCACTAAAATCAGCCGCTTCAAGCAGTAACATTGTACGGTGATCACTGTCAATATTAATACGGTTCTTAGCAATAACGCAGCGTTGCATGAATTCCGCCATGGTTATATAGTTAGGGAGTAGACAATTTTTTTCTCTAAGGTGAAGATAGCGCTCACGAATCGCACGTGAGCTGGGAAAGATATGGGTCTCGCTACGAGTCCCCATTATCAATACTCAAAAGTACTGTCGTATCGGGTATCGGCTTTAAGGTTATAGTAACGTTCCAGTTCACCAACTTGAACATGAGCCATAATATCCCATCGACCCGGCTCCGGAAGCGTAATACTCTCTAACGTATAAATGCCGTTACTGACCTTGCTGACATTAACTTCCAGATCATGCGCATGGTTATTTGGACGTGTGACAATCACACGGATATCGGCGGTATCAACCGGCATGCCGTTACGATCACTGACTTTATATTCCAACACGGTACGATTCACATCCAGCCGGTTGCCAAGATACGCTATAGTATAGCGTTGGTTAAATGCGATCTCTTTGGCAATAATGTCATTGATATTGGCATCGGCATCATGATATCCACGCATATACAGGTCACTCGGCTCCACCGGTCGCTCAAATGAAATAATAATGGTTGCAACACAAAAGCCAAATACTAAAAGAATAGAAGCAGCAATGGCATAAGGCCATCTCAGCGCTTTGTCCTTTTTATTCATTTTGTCCTCTTTGTCTCAGTTTAATCATAATATATCTAATTATTCCATACAACAAGATACCGTAGAAAATTAGTTTTAAAATCAAAAGAATATTTTTGTTCGTATTACCGGCCGCGGATGTCAGTTCAACACCGCGTGATGCCGCAATCTGCTCCGCAATATCAGAGTAGCCGTTAAACATGGCAACCGAGTATTTCGAGGTAATATCTTTTCCCTTGGCTTTGTTGGCAATAATAGGCAAAATAGTACCTCCGCTGGTGGTTAGAAATTCCTTAAACTCATCAAAACTTCTCGCAAACAGCAGTGCCGACATTATCGCACCGGAAATTCCCGCATTGGGACTTAACACCTGTTTTTTATTAAAATCCTCATAGAGTGATTGTGGCCGCGCGAAAATATCAATTTTCTGATTGAGTTCAATAAAGGTTAACAAGACCACCGGCTCTTGCAAATGTTCCATAATCTTTTTTTCATAATCAACAATCGTCTCATTGGCATCAAGTTCTCTTTCCATAACTAAAAGAAGGCGTACTCCTGTTTTTTGATACAGCTCTTCACCAATGAGCTCAATTTCATATGCCCAATCCGAATTGGCGACAACATCATCTTTATAAAGAAACTCCGCATGTAAAGAAAAAGAAAAAAAGAGTGTGAAGATGAGGGCCGCAAGCCCTCGTGAGAGCGTCAAATAATAACCCTTAACCAACGTACAGGTGGTTAGGAGTCAATACTGCCCATAAGGTAATTGCGGCTGATATTAGCAATACTATGGTGATAATTCTATTCATTAGATATCTCCCTTATTGGTGTTTGAGATGATTGACGTTATCGGTACTAATCATCTTAATATCTTGAGGATTCTCAAGATAATAATAATTCTGTGAATTGGCTTGCTGTACACCAAGCCCCCATACCGTCAAGCCGGCAAGAATACTCAATAAGAGCACCGTAGCAATCAGCATGCCCGTAATTCCGTCAAGCACAAACAAGCCTCTGTTTTCATTCATAGCCATTTATTGCTCCTTATTTACTAATGCTACTGATATATGCACCAACAGCCTCTTTTTGTTTTTCATTCAGTCGATCAAATGACGGCATCACACCAATCGCACCTTTTTTACCGTGATCCAGCACCGCTTTAACGGTAGCAATATCAAAAGTTGCAATATTAGGAGCAACCATTTCCATACCTTTGCCGTCAGCACCGTGACAGGCAGCACAGGTTCCGGTAAAAATTTCAGCACCTTCACCTTTCATGCCGTTAGCCACATATTGTGACACTGCCGCAATTTCCGCATCGGTAATCAGTGCCCCCGTATTCATATTGAATAGACCGTTACGATCCGGCATCGGTGCCGGAAAGCCCAAGAAGTTTGAGCCGTTTTCGACAACATGCTTAACCGACTTCTCTTCGAGACGCTGATTCAGATTTGCCGCTTTACCATCAATGCCATCAGCCGTTAGACCGTGACACACCTTACACTCTGCCAAAAAGACTGATTCGCCCATATCTACCAGAGCATCCCCGGTAATTGATGCATATTTTGCCTCAAATTTTGCATTATGTGCTTTGGTGTCTTCATTATATTCTCCAATTTGAGAATAGGCATTGACGGGATATCCCATCAGCATATACCAAATGGCCCAAATATTTAAAATTAAGAAAAGAATCGCCCAACCCATCGGTAGTTCGTTCTTATACTCACCTATTCCATCCCAGTTTTCATCTGCAAGTTCACCTGTAGCAGTATCTGTTTGCATTTGACGAACATACTTAATGACAACAAATACGGTAACAATAACTAGCACTACAGCTGCAGCAATAGTCAAGATATTTATAATATCATTATTAAGTCCACCTTTAGAACCACCAACAGCCATATAGGTAAATCCAAGCATCGCAGCAGTAATTAGTATTCCCCAGAGTACCAATTTATTCATTTATGCCTCCTTCTTTTGAGTCTCATCATCTTTTTTTGAGATCTCTTCAACCGGTTTATCGGTTATTTCATCATTTAAAGCTATATTGCCATACTTCTCATAATCACGTGTACCTTTTCGCTCAGAGCTGTAAAGATGATAGATGTACCCATAGAGTACAAATACCAAGAACGCTGTTAAAAAAAAGTAGCCGTAAGCTTGCAGTTCAGCAATATCCACGTTTTAATCCTATCTATTTTAAGCGGTTCATGTATGCAATAAGTGCAACAATTTCAGGAATTTTTCCTGAAGCAATCGCATCTTTTACATCCTGATTTTTCATATCAGCAGCAATAATTTTGGCTTCCGCCAATGCCGCTGCATGAGCACCCTCCAAGGTGTCCGCCAAGACGACGGTTTCCGTACTGCCGTCTTTCATAGGAACCGGTTTGTTATAAGGCACGTTAAATACATTGTTAATGGTAACCTGTTCTGCATACGCTGTATCAACATCGGCTTCATTAACGAACATCCATCGATATGCCGGCATAATAGATCCCGGCACGACTTCTGCCGGATTCCACATGTGGTTTTCATGCCAGTCTGTGGTTCGGTAGTTACCTACACGGTGCAGATCCGGTCCGGTACGTTTCGATCCCCATAAAAAAGGACGATCATAGGCATACTCACCGCTAAGTGAATAGTTGCCGTAACGATCGGTCTCAGACTTAAACGGACGCACCAGTTGCGAATGACATGCATTACAACTGTTTTTAATATAGACATGACGACCCGTAAGCTCTAATGTCGAGTACGGTTTCGTACCCACGGTAGGGCTTGATGCCTGGGCAAAGTTTGGAAGAATTTCTATCAAACCTGCAAACGAAATTGTAAGAAATACCGCAACCGCAAAAAAGAACGGGTTTTTTTCTAACCAATGAAACATATTTTACCCCTTTCTCTTATGCGCCCATAGGTGAAGCGGTTTGAAGTTCATTCTCTTCAACGCGACGACCTACCGTCATAGTTTTGTAAATGTTGTAAGCAAACATAAAGAATCCGACAAGGTACAGCAATCCACCTACCGCACGAATGGTATAATAAGGGTGTAGTACGGTTACCGTATCAATAAATGAGTATGCCA
>QNZR01000078.1 GCA_003978475.1 Sulfurimonas sp. | reverse complement strand
AACATCTTTTAGCATACCGCGTCGTAACCCCTGTTATCTTGATGTAAGAAAGCCTCCGAAAATCCTATTGCATAGCGATGATGTTATTGCCGACATCAAGCTCAAAATTGCACAGAGACCATCTGCGGCTTGTAAAATCTCTTTGAAGCTGATATTATTGTTGTCGGAGTTGATCCGCCAGGTAGGTCAGGAATTGACATTTGGAGCCAATGCACAACAATAGGGAGTGATAGTATGATGGGAAGAAAAGTAGGCATTGTGGGGTCAGGGTTTGTCGGCGCTACGGCAGCGTACACTCTCTCACTGTTGGGAACGTGTCATGAAATCGTGCTTTATGATATTGTGCCCGAAGTCGCCAAAGGCAAAGCCATTGATATCGGGCACTCAACATGCTGTTTTGGTCATAATACGACTGTCAGTGCCGCAGAGACCCCGGAGCAGATGCAAGATTGCGATATTGTGGTCGTTACCGCCGGAGTACCGCGCCGCGGTGAGATGACGCGCGCAGATCTGCTGATGATTAATGCAAAGATCATGAAACAGGTGATTCGCGATATTAAAAAATATTCACCCAATGCCATCGTTCTTGTCGTGTCCAATCCTCTGGACGTGATGACTTATATGGCGCTACAAGAGACCGGATGGGAGCGTCACAGAGTGCTGGGTATGGCCGGTGCTTTGGATGGATCGCGTATGGCGTATCAAATTCATCAAAAAGTCGGTTATGGCGCGGGTCAGACACGTGCTATGGTTATTGGTGAACATGGGCAGCATATGATTCCGTATCCGGAAATTTCAGCTGTCGGCGGGGTGCCGCTTGATCAAATTGTAGATCGTGAGACCATGGATCAGATTATTGAAGGAACCAAAGACGGGGGCGCAGAGATTGTGAGATATCTGGGAACATCGGCGTATTATGCTCCCGGTTGTGCCATTGCCGTTATGGTTGGGGCAATGTTAGATGACTCACGTATTGTCACTCCTTCATCGGTGATGCTGGAAGGGGAGTATGGCTATCATGGTATTACTGTAGGTGTTCCGGTAGTATTGGGCTCCCGAGGTATTGAACAGATTATTGAACTTGAACTCAATGATGAGCTGCAGAAGAAATTCAAAGCATCAGTGGCGTCCATTCAGGAGGGTGTTGATATTTTACAAGAGCAGGGGTTTTTTTAGCTTCAAGAAAACTTAAAGTATCATTTCGATACAATTCGCTACTTTTTACGCTCGAAATGTGATTTGGGCAGAAAAATTACATGTAGGAAATTGGTAGTGTTTGAAACGTTAACGGACTCATTTACGGCAGCTATTAAAAAAATTCGTTTTCATGATGATGAGAAGGCATTAAAAAAAGCGCTTCAGGAGTTAAAAAAAGCGTTACTAAAAGCTGATGTTCACCATAAAGTTGTCAAAGAACTCATCGCCAAAGTAGAAACCGACACTAAAGCGTCCGGTATTGGAAAAGACCAGTTTCTTGATGCCCTGCGTACGACCTTGTATGAGATTTTAGAGGTAAAGGGTAATCAGGGGTTTGTTTTTGCTCCGAATCCGCCTACGGTAATTTTAATGACCGGACTGCAAGGTTCGGGTAAAACCACGACAACGGGTAAGCTGGCAACCTATTTAAAAAACCAGAAAAAGAAAAAAGTGCTTGTTGTCGCAGCAGATTTACAGCGTCTGGCTGCGGTAGAGCAGTTGCGACAAATCACTGAAAAAATTGAGGTGGATCTTTTCAGTGATGATGCGAGCAGCAATCCCGTTGCAGTGGTTACGGCGGCATTGGCTAAAGCGCAAACGTCACTGTATGATGTTGTCCTTATCGATACCGCAGGACGCTTGGCTATTGATGACGCCCTGATGCAGCAACTGCATGAGGTCAAGCAGGCCGCATCTCCGGATGAGATTTTTTATGTTGCCGACGCATTAACCGGACAAGATGCGGTGCGAACGGCACAAAGTTTCCGTGAGAAAATCGGTATTGACGGCGTAATTCTCAGTAAGTATGACGGAGATGCCAAAGGCGGTGTCGCGTTGGGCATTGCCTCTCAGGTGGAGGTACCGTTGCGTTTTATCGGCAGCGGCGAAAAAATGGAAGACTTGGAGGTGTTTTTACCCGAACGCATTGTCAACCGTCTGATGGGTCTGGGTGATGTTGAAGGACTTGCCGAGAAGACCGCCGGTGTTATTGATGAGAAAAAAGCCAAAGAGCTGACCAGAAAGATTAAAAAAGGCAAGTTTAATTTTAATGACTTTTTAGAGCAGATCGAGAGTATGAAAAAAATGGGTAGCATGAAGTCGCTCATGGGAATGATTCCGGGAATGGGCAATATGTCCAAGGCCATGAAAGATCTGGATCTGGACAACTCGCAAGAGCTGAATCAGATCAAAGCACTGGTAGCGTCCATGACGCGTAAAGAACGCGAAGATCCCGATCTGCTAAATAATTCACGCAAACAGCGTATTGCTAAGGGCTGCGGACTTTCCCAAATGGAAGTCAACAAGATTTTAAAGCAGTTTAAGAATGCCTCAAAGATGGCGAAACGTTTTTCCGGAAAAAAGGGAATGAAAGATTTGCAAAATATGATGGCACAGATGCAGGGGGGAGGATTTCCCCGGTAGCTGACCCTGTGAATGCTAACCTCACCGCTATGTCCATAGATGTGAGGTTAGCATTTTAAAGAATGCAAAAATTTAATATATTCAGCATGGTGAAATATACCATGCGCAGAGAAGGACCAACAAACATGGCAACAGTAATTCGACTGACCCGAATGGGTCGTAAAAAACAACCATTTTACCGTATTGCGGTAACAGATTCTCGCAAACGTCGTGATGGCGGTTGGATTGAATTAATCGGCTATTATAATCCGATGAACGAAGAGAAGACTCTAAAGGTCGATAACGAACGACTCGAGTATTGGCTAAGCGTAGGGGCTAAAATGAGTGAGCGTGTTAAAAAGATTACAGGCAGATAAGCATGGTAGCTGACTTTGTTGCTGAGTTTGCACAGCTGATTGCATCGCATCCTGAAGATATCCGTGTCGAGGCATTGGATCAGGGTGATTTTATGGAGATTGTTCTGTACGCGAACCAGCAAGATGTCGGAAAACTCATTGGCAAAGAGGGGAAGATGATCGGTGCCATTAAAACGGTTATCTCCGGCTGTAAAGCTAAAGACGGCAAAAGTTACCGCATCAATGTCGAACCCGTCTAGCCCTACCCCGTCGCTTCTGCATATTGCTACGTTGGGTCGTACCATCGGTCTTAACGGTGACATGAACTTCATCATGCGGACTGACTTCCCCGAACAATTTGTTGCAGGCGCTCGTTTTGTTGATGCTACAAACACTCCCATAATACTTGAAGCGGTGAATCTCGAGCGAAAAACCGTCAGGCTTCAAGGTGTGAATACTCCCGAAGCGGCAAAGCGTTATGTCAATACGAAACTGTTTGCAAGCTATGAGCAGACACGTCAGTATTGTCACCTGAAAGCGGGTGAGTTCTTTTGGTTTGACATTATCGGATGTGTGCTTGTGGAAGAGGGGAAAATTCTTGGACGCGTGATAGAGATTGATCGTTTTGCGGCAATAGATTATTTACGGGTGAGTACCGATCCGGTATTGACCGCCAAAGGAGAGGCCAGAGAATTTTTGCTGCCGTATCAGCCGCCGTTTATTCTGGCGACCGATATCGAACGCAAAGAGATTGACGTTAGCGGTGCCTACGATATTTTACAAGCATCATGACGTTTACGTTTGTAACACTCTTTCCCAATCTTATTGAAGGATATTTTCAAGACTCCATATTAAAACGTGCTCTGGATGCGGAACGTTTTACTATTGCGTTTCAAAATCCTCGCGCGTGGAGCCACTCCAAGCACAAGAAGGTTGATGATACGGCATTTGGCGGAGGTGCGGGTATGCTGATGTCTCCACAGCCGCTGTATGATACGCTTGAAAACTTACAGCAAGAACATAACGATTTACATGTAATTTTTACCACACCCGTCGGCAAACCCTTTACGCAAAATGATGCCAAGCGCCTGGCTGGCAAAAAGCATATTGTATTGGTGAGCGGTCGTTATGAAGGGATTGATGAGCGCGTCATGGAGCGGTATGCCGATGAGCTTTTTAGTATTGGTGATTATATTCTTACCGGTGGTGAACTCCCCTCTCTAGTCTTGTGCGATGCTATTGCCAGAAACATTGAAGGGGTTTTGGGTAACAGTAGCTCTTTGGATGTTGAGAGTTTTGAGACACATCTTTTAGAAGCACCGAGCTTTACCAAGCCGCAACATTTTAGAGGTTTAAGCGCCCCATCAGAATATTTAAAGGGAAATCATAGTAAAATTGCGGCACTAAAAATCGGGCTGTCTGAATGTAAAACGAAATTTTTCAGACCTAAAAGACTGATAACTGAACAAAAAAGGAAGCTGTATGAGAAATAAGTACATTGAAAATTTCGAAAACGCGCAAATTGCTAGTAAGACCATCCCCGATTTCCGTGCGGGTGACACGGTACGTTTGGCTGTCACCATTAAAGAAGGTGACAAAACCCGTGTTCAAGATTACGAGGGTGTCTGCATTGCGATTCGCGGTGAAGGCACCGGTAAAACGGTTATGGTACGTAAAACCGGTGCCAACGGTATAGGTATCGAACGTATTTTTCCCATTTACAGTGACAGTATTAACGAGATTAAAGTGGTTCGCCGCGGACGTGTTCGTCGTGCCAAACTCTACTACTTACGTGACCTGGCCGGTAAAAAAGCACGTATTAAAGAGCTTAGAAAATAATTTTCTAGGTCTCTTTCAAGACACTATTTCTACACAAAATAGGAATTCTCCCTCTTTAAATTCCTTCATTTAAACTAACCTTTTATATAATACCGTCTTACTATCAATTTTTTTAAAGCGAGTGTCCATGAGTTATCTAGATGACCTGAAAATGATCGTGACCATGAACTCGTACACCAAAAACAAAAGTGGTGTCGATGCCGTCGCACGACAGTTTGACGTCTGGTTGGAAGCATTGGGGTACGAGACTACCGTCTTTTTACGTGAGCTTATCGGTGAACATCGACTCTATCGCTCCTCGAATGTTAACGGAAAAAAACTACTGCTGGTCGGACATTTAGATACGGTATTCCCGCCCAATACGTTTGAACAATACCGCCAAGACGATAACTGGGTTTATGGTCCGGGTGTGTGTGATATGAAAGGGGGTAATATTGTCCTTTTGGAGGCACTGCGACGCCTTAAGAACAGTGATGGAACTATTGAGAATATCGATGTTTTATTGGTGAGTGATGAAGAGACGGGAAGTGATGACTCGAAATATGTGAGTGCTTCGCTGGCTGAAGAATATGACTACTGCTTAGTTTATGAAGCTGCGGGAGCAGAGGGGGATATTGTTGTCGGCAGAAAAGGGGTGGGCACCTTTTCAATTGAGATTACGGGTTTGGCATCACACGCGGGAAATCATTATTGTGACGGTATTGATGCCAATCTGGAGGCCTCCCAAAAACTGCTGGAATTGGTAAAACTTACCGATTTGGACAACGGTACGACGCTTAATGTTGGCATCATTGAAGGGGGTATCGGTGCCAATACGGTTTCACCACATGCCCACATAACGTTTGAATTACGCTATAACAGTATACGGGAGAGAGATCGGGTGTTGGCTGCTGTCCATAAAATCGTTGCTACCTCGTATGTCAGCGGCAGCAAGGCAACATTAAGCGGTGGCATACAGCGTGATGTGATGCTGCCGAGCCGGGAGAGCCTTGCTTTGGTCGAAACGATGGAGCGCATAAGCAACCAACGTTTGCCGATACAAGAACGCGGTGGTGTCAGTGATGCCAATATTTTTAGCGCTCACGGCGTGGTGACACTCGATGGACTGGGTCCTTTTGGTGATGGGGATCATACACCCGATGAACGGGCAAGCAAGGTGAGTTTTGAAGAGCGTATTGCCCTGAGCCACAAGGTGTTTCAACATTTTGTCATACATAAAAGTTTTTAAAAAGGAGTCAGAATGCGTCGTACAATTGGAATGTGGATGTATGCTAATGGCGGCGGTGACGTCATTGCACAAACCCTGGAAGCCAAGCTTAACGAACGGGATATCGACGTGGTTCAAGGGTTGGATCTGCGTTTTGCAGAAGCAGAAAACGGAGCCATCTTTTGTCGTGGTATCAATATACTTGAGTTAGATCTTTTTTTCTCCTACAATGCCGGTGAACAGACAGTAGGGCAGGTTTACATGTATGAGATTCTTAATGACTTCATACCGACTATTAACAGCTTTAAAGCATTTAAGCTTTCTGAAGACAAGTTTCGCTCCAACATGATACTCACACGCTCCGGAATCCGGACATCTGATTTTTTTATCTGTCATCGGGAGCGCCATGATGGGTTGTATGCAAAGCTTGGTGAATGGGGAAAGATGGTTTTTAAACCCATTGACGGCTGGGGTGGTGCCGGTATGGCATTGCTCGATACGGAAGAAAAATTTAATATGCTCATGCCCTTCATTAACCAAATGAACGTACGTCATATTTACGTAGAACGGTTTATTAACAATGATTTTTCAGATTTTCGTATAGATATTGTTGATGGGGAGTTTGTCGGCTGCTACGGTCGTCGGGCCAGTAGTAGAGACTGGCGAACCAATGTGACTGCCGGTGGTCACATTATTATGCGTGAAGCCAACGATGAGGTAGTAGCCATTGCCAAGCAGGCTTCTGGGGCATTGGGAATGGATATTGCCGGAGTCGATATTTTATACGATAACGAGCGTGAAGAGTATGTGGTTTTGGAGGTGAACGGTATTCCGGCTTTTGCCACACCCGAACAAGAGAAAATGGGACTGAATTTTAACAAGACGAAGATTGATCTGATCGTTGACATGATTGATCGTAAAACACACACCTAAGAGGAGAAGAGATGAGCAAAAGATGTCTGCCAAAAATTGGACTGTTATATTTAGATTATGTATTACGCTTTTTTGACCGGAGTAACTTTAAAGGCTGGCCCGATACCATTGAGACCGTGACGTATCACTGGGGAAACGATAAAACCCGTTTTATTAATGAGGTGCGGCGTAAAAATATTGATGTCTTGATCGGCAATATTCCGGCGACGGCGTATGAAACCTTTAAAGAGATTGCTTCGGCACTTCCGGGTGTACGTTTTATTCCCTCCATCGAAACACAGTTTTCCAATAAATCCAAAGAAAATGTGACGCTGTTTTGTCAAAAATATCAGCTTCAAGATCCGCATACCGAGATCTTTTATGACACGGCAAAAGGGTATGAATATTTAAAGACCGCCCGTTACCCTAAAATCATTAAACGTTCGTATGGACCGTCAAATTATGGCGGCTATTTTGTGCATAAGGTTGACAGTTATGCTGAGGCTAAAACGCTTTTTGACGCCAAAAAATACGTACCGATGTACATTCAAGATGCTATTAAGCTTAAAGATTCGGGCGATATTCGTGTGATGCTCATCGGTCATAAGCCGGTATGTGCCTTTTGGCGCTACTCAGGCGCGGGTGAGTGGATTACCAATACGTCTCAGGGTGGCTCAATGAGTTATGACAATGTTCCGATGAATGCACTTGAGTTGGCGGTTAAAGCATCTAAAGCGGCAAAAGCCGAATATTGGGCCTGCGACATTGCCATTGATGAAGAGACTTTGGAGCCTTATATTTTAGAATGTGCTACCGCATTTGCCGCCTTTCCGTATATACGGGATTGGATTTGCCAGTATATTATGTGGGATCTCAGCGAGGGGCGTTTTCGGCTGCCTCATATTCCGCTGTATTCATGGGAAGAGTTGGGTAAAATGGATGCTTCGGTATTGCGGACACTGCGCCATCTCTATTTTGCCAAATACGAACCGTCTGCCGATGGTGCGTATTGGCTGGCCGATAAGGGGGATTTTGATATGGAATTAACAGAGTCCTCCTACCCCGATGATGTGCCCAAACCCATTGCTCCGCCAAAAAAAGAGGAAGAACTCCCGGCAGTTGTCCAGGAGGCATTTGATGCCAGTGATGCGCATTCCAGCGGTTTTAGGGAGAGTGAGTTGTTTGATTTTCATACCGTAACCTTGACCGAACTGCTCTCATTATACGGTATGGAAGAAGCCGTAGCTCTTAAAATTAAAGAACTCTTAGATGCACATACTATTGCCTCGTTTGAAGATTTAAAAGAGTATGATTTTATCTCGAAACAGCAGTATGCCCAATGGAAAAAATCATTTAAGTAGGTAGTAAATTGAGACAACAATACAGTTCTTATCAGGAGTGCATGGACTTTTTTCAGAGCGCTCAGGTACAAAACAGTAATCTTTTTAAAGTAGAGTATATCGGCACGACATGGGAAGAGCGACAAATTCTGTGTGTGACGATCAGTAAGGATGTCGCTACAGCCGATACCAAGCCGGCACTGTTTTACACCGGCACCATCCACGCTCGTGAATGGATCGGTATTGAACTTTCGTTGACGTTTGCCAAATATATTTTAAATCATATTGATTATGACCCGCAGCTTAATGCACTGCTTTCTCGCGCAACGTTATATATGGTGCCGTGTGCCAATCCCGATGGCTATGAGTACTCCCGAACCCATTTTTCATTTTGGCGTAAAAACCGTCGTCAAAATGCCGATGGCAGCTTTGGTGTGGATTTGAATCGGAACTTCAGCATTGGGTTTACACCCAATAAAAATACAACTTCCAATGTTTACCCCGGACCCTCACCGTTTTCGGAACCGGAAACAGCGGCAATACGGGATTTTTTTGAGGCTCATGATAATATTGCCATTGCTCTTGACTACCATTCTCAGGGCAATGTCTTTTTTCCGGCACACAATTTTATTCATGAAGATGCTCTTGATGCAACCGATCTTAATGTTCTGGCATCAAATATGGCAGAAGAGATACGCAAAGTTTCATCGCGTGAATACGGTGTACATATGGGCAAACCACCGACACATCTAATTAGCGGCAGCGGTCGGGAATTTTACTACTCCAAGGGAGTTCTGGCGCTTGTGGTTGAAGTGGGAACACGCAATATCTCCGATTATATGGAGCATATGAGTGAAAATATCAATGAAAATCTTCCGGCACTTATGAGTGCACTTGCGGAGGTTCCCAATTATGACAAACATCATCGCCTGCCTCGTGTGAATGCATTTATTGCGACGCGTGTCGGTGCGAAAGAGGTGACACTCGAATGGGAATATCCTGAAGATGAAGATGTCTATTTTGAGATCTATCGTGCCAACAAGCCTAAAAGCTTTTGTCAAAGTGCCAATTGTGTCGGAATGACGAAGTCAGCTACTTTTACCGACTGCCATCTCAATGCATCGACCAACTATTACTATTTTATCCGTGCCGTCTGTAAAAAGCGAAAAATAAAATCTCCGTATGCACCGAAAATAGGAATCCGTACGCGACCGGAAGTCAACATGTTTTCAAAAATAGTGGGTTAGTAAATTCTGGTGCTAGTATTGGTGCACTTGGCTTAGATATACCTTGTTGAGAAAGATACTTTTCCGCAGCTCTATGCTCATGCCCTCTAAATCCATAATGTTCTATACGAGGTAACAGACTTTCACCTGCACTATCAGGAAGAATATAGTTTAGATATGTGCTACGGCAGCTGAATAGAACAGCAATATATGGAAATCGCGATAAATCAGACAAGAACCCTGTTATTTGATCATGCCAGTCATCCCTATGATTACCTTCATTGATAGCATCAATGACAATCAGTGCTCTCGCTCCAGATGCTTCGCCTGCTGAATCTATGGCTCCTAGAACCTGAGAGTTTCTATAGCTTTGTAAATCTAGTGATTCTTTTATAAAACCAGTTGGATTTCCGCCACAATATTGAGCACCCAACAAAAATAATGTGGGTAAATTTTCATTGATTCTATGCAAGCTCAAGTCGCATAAGAGATGTGATTTTCCTATTCCTGCTTCCCCATAAAGGAGAGCAGATTTTGTCTGAGATGAGACGGCCTTTTTTTGTTTGACGAAAGATACTAAGTCGTCTATTACACTGGATAATTTATATAGACTGGTTCTGGAGTTATCTTTTCTTTCAGACCAGTCAATCTTGTCATGCACTTCTTTATAAATTTGTTCATATAGCTCAGAAAGTCTCTCTAGCGAAGAGCTTATTCCTGAGATTCGCTTGTGAAAATCTTTGTATGCTATTCCATTGCCAAGCTCATCTAAAATGGCATTAATTTGTGCGTTTAAGCTATTTATTAGCTCTCTATCTAATGATGCATCCCCTCTTTTATTTTT
>QNZR01000019.1 GCA_003978475.1 Sulfurimonas sp. | reverse complement strand
CAGATTAAATTATTTTTAAAACCTTCCGGGATACGGTTAAGCTGTTTGGGTGTAAAATTTTCTACAAATTTTAGCGTAAGCGCTCTGGAAGCTAAAAGGGTGTCGAATTCATTAGTCATATTCACCATTTTGGAGCGCAAAAAGATCACTCCAGAATACAGCTGCATTTTCACAATGACCCCGTAACTACCCATCAGATGATCGCCTTTCGCCAAAAAATTTCGCTTTTAAAAGAGCAAAAACTGACCTGCTCCTATACAATTAATCGAAACGAATATGGTGAAAATGTATCAATTCAAATGATAATTGCACGAATTTACTAATAATTTAATCGGCGCAAGGAGAGTTTTAGATTCACAATGTAAAATAGTAAATTATTAAAACACACACAAGGTTGACAAAATGAATAAGGATCGTATCTCCGAAGAGATTCTATCGACGATAGAACATCATAACGAAGGCATGAATCGTCGTGATGCCATGAAATTTATGGCGGTCTCCCCTCTGGCCGCCGGAATGCTGGCTAGCACCGGAACGTCTACACAAGCCAAAGCATCCGATGCTACCGGAAAAATTGTGATTGTCGGCGGCGGCATCTCCGGTATGGCAGTCGCTGCCAAACTTAATCGAACGCTTTCCAATCCCGATATTACCATTATTGAGCCGGATCCGACATCCGTGTCCTATCAACCCGGACAAACGCTTGTCGGTGCCGGAGTCTGGGAAAAAGAAGAGATTATCTACCAACGCGATGAGCACACTCCCGACGGTGTCACCATGATTAAAGATGCCGTTGCCTCATTTGACCCCGAGGGCAACAACGTCACTACCGTCGGCGGACAGAAAGTTCCCTACGACTATCTGGTTATCGCTACGGGACTCGTACTTGATTACGGTGCTATTGAGGGGCTTGAAGGGGTTATTACCTCATCGGGTGCCGACAATGCTGTTGTCAAGGAAAAAGTCGGTAAAAACGGGGTCTATTCTGTCTATTTTAGAGACGGTGCGGCAGACACCTGGATTGGAATGCAAGAACTGATTGCTCAAGCCAAAGCCCACACCGGTCCTGAAAAGCTACAGGCACTTTTTACCCACCCCAACACTCCCATTAAATGTGGCGGAGCCCCAAAAAAGATGATATATTTAACCCACTCCCGTCTGGTTGAAGCGGGTGTACGCGATAAAGTCGATCTGGTATTTTTACCTAACGGCGGCAAGATGTTCGGTGTTCCGGAATACCACGAAGCCATTTTGCAGCAATTTAAAGATCGCGGTTTCAAATGGCACTACAAACATAATTTAGTCAAAATTGATACCGATGCCAAAATCGCAACCTTCAAACACAGCTGGACTGAAAAAGGGGCGTGGGACGAAGATATTGAAGAGTTTGCGGCGATACCGAAATCCGAATTGGTCGAGAAAAAATATGACTTTATTCATATTACACCGCCCATGAAAGCCCCCGATGCTGTAGCCAACTCAAAAGTCGGTTCCAAGAAAGGATGGGTGCCGGTGACAAAAGAGACGCTGCAACATGTAAAATATGACAATGTCTTCTGCCTGGGTGACGTTGCTGCGGTTCCCATGGGGAAAACCGGCGGCAGTGCCCGAAAACAGTACTCCGTTGTCGTAGAGAATCTTATTGCCGTCATGGAGAAAAAACCAACACTTCCGGCAGCCTATGACGGCTATACCGTCTGTCCGCTCATTACGAGTATCGGCACCGTCATGCTTGCCGAGTTTAACTGGACCAAAAAGCCCACACCGTCCTTCCCGCTTGACCCTACCAAAGAGCGCTGGATATGGTGGCTGCTTAAAGTCTATGCCCTCAAACCAATGACCATTTACGGTATGGTATCGGGTCGCGCCTAGCCAGTGTGAGCATGTTGCTCATGCCTGCTGCGCTGTTGTTTCAAAAATGCTATACTCCCCAAATGAAACAACTCACACTATTGCTTATAGCCCTGCTCTTTGCAGGCGGCTGCTCGTCTCAGCCCAAGTCGCTTCCCTATCCGTTGGAGATCGACAGTGCAGGCATTGCATCCATTACCTCAAAAACTCCGTTTAAGGTGTCGGCTATCGGCTCAAAGCTTTTAGGTTTTGAACTGCAGCAGTTTACCTTTTTTAAAACCGGAGTTGCTCATCCCGTCATTCGTGTCACACACAACCGCGAAGAGATGATGCTGATTCACCCATCGGCCGATCGGGAACATATTGCTTTTATTACCGTTACCAGTGCTAAAATAGCTCACCAATACGGACGTATCGGTACCTCTTTTGAAGTATTTCAAACCTACCGACCGCAATGTACAGCGCACCAGAAGGAGCTATTGACATGTCATTTGCCGGAGGTGCCTTCACTGGAATATCTCTTTGAGAATCAGACCCTTGCCGAGATAATATGGCACACTTCCCCGCAGAAGCTTCAAAATACCCTAAAGTGATGGTATAATTACTCAAAAAGCGCAGAGTGAATCCCTTTGAACAATCTTTATATTGAGACACGTGACCCGCTGTTTGGGATTATCGTATTTTTTGCACTCATTTTTGTCATTACCTTCTTTAGCTATTGGTGGGGCAGATACAAAGCCAGAGACGATACCAAATATTTAGACCGTTTTGTCAAAGATCTCAATACCGTTCCCTCGGATGATGCCATGAAAAAAATTATCTATGAAGGCAATATTCCGAGCCAATCATGGCTTATTCTGGCGCAGTCTTATATACAGCAGGGAGATTATGAGAAAGCAGTTGAGATTTATCAAAGTACTCTTGAAGTGGAAAAAGATACCCGACAGCAGCAGCATACCGCCATTTTGCTCGGTCAGGCCTATTTTAAAGCAGGGTTTCTGGAGCGTTCAAAAGAGGTCTTTTTAAAAATTTTGAAACATGCACCGCGAACACCTCGGGCGCTCTACGCACTGCTTTTGGTCTATGATCGGCTTAAAGCCTACCCGAAAGCCCTTGAGGTTCTGGAGCCGCTTCAAGAGCTTAATGAAACCATCACTAATGAAAAGCGCTATCTGGAGTGTGCCTACCTGCTGCAGCGTCATGATGTCACCCCCGAGGAAAAAAACCATAAGCTGCTTAACATCTACACGCAGAGCGGATCTCTTTGCTACATGATTTTCGACCATCTGTTCCGAGCGGACAGCGCCTTGGCATGGCAACATCTTAACCACTCGGATTATACACGCATTAGCGATATCTTATGGCAGCTGCCTGCTGAGAAATATTCCATGGCACATATTGACTCGGATGCGTATCTGCGTGAACTGTTTACGGCAAAAGGCAGCCTTGATCTGACCCATAGCAGTCCTGTTTTTGAGCTCGATATACTCATAAAGCTCTACCACTCCAACAACACCGGAGCCACATTGCAGTTTGAGTACCTGTGCCAAAAATGCAAACATGCCTTTCCTTTCTCATTTCATCGCTGCCCCAACTGCTACGACATTGACACCATCATGCCGCAGATGCTTTTAACAAAGGATACTTTTGAAGAAAATTACGCTTTTTAGTGACGGCTCCTCTTTGGGCAACCCCGGACCCGGAGGCTACGGCACCATTATTCGCTACAATAATCACGAAAAAACACTTTGCGGCGGCGAAGCCCATACGACCAATAACCGTATGGAACTTCGCGGTGTTATTGAAGGCATCAAAGCCCTCAACGAACCCTGTGAAATTGAGGTTTTTTCGGACTCTTCCTACGTGGTCAATGCTATTAATACCTGGCTTGAAAGCTGGGTTAAAAGAAATTTCAAAAAAGTGAAAAATCCCGATCTGTGGCGCGAGTATCTGGAAGTCTCACAATCGCATAACGTCAAAGCCTTCTGGGTAAAAGGGCATGCCGGACATGAAGAAAACGAACGTTGTGATAAAATGGCACGGCAGGAAGCAGAACAATTTAAAAAGGACGGTTATGGAGCATCTTAAACGTTTGGAAACACATCTGGGTTACACCTTTAAAGACAAGCAGCTCCTTATTGAAGCGCTGACCCACAAAAGTCACAAACAGCCCTACAATAACGAGCGTCTTGAGTATCTGGGTGATGCCGTACTTGATTTGGTTGTCGGTGAGTATCTCTACCAGCGCTTTCCCCGACATGACGAGGGTAAGCTCTCCAAAATGCGGGCCTCGCTGGTCAATGAGAGCAGCTTCACTCAACTTGCCAATACGCTAGAGCTCGGAACATTCATTTTTTTGTCAAATGCTGAAGAAAATAATGACGGACGGAGCAAATCCTCGCTACTCTCCAATGCATTTGAAGCCGTCATGGGCGCCATTTACCTCGAAGCAGGACTTCAAACAGTCGCGGCTATTGCCATCTCCTTGCTGGAACAAAACTACCAGGATATCTCGCTGGAATCGCTTTTTAAGGACTACAAAACATCCCTACAGGAGCTGACACAGGCACATTTTGGTGTCACCCCGGAGTACAAACTCGTTAGCAGTAAAGGTCCCGATCATCAAAAAGAATTTGAGATTGCCCTGTATATCGATAACAGATGTTATGCGAGTGCTTCAGGCAAAAGTAAAAAGATCGCCCAGCAAGAAGCCGCAGAAATAGCACTTAAAACATTAAAAAAGGAGCTCCAGTGAACCGGTTTGGAATCCGTTTTAGCTTCACGACATTCGGCGAGTCTCACGGCAAAGCAATCGGCTGTGTCGTCGATGGAGTACCCGCAGGCTTAACCATTGACGAGCACTTTATTCAGCGTGAACTCGACCGAAGAAAACCCGGTCAAAATGCATTTGCAACGGCACGCAAAGAGGCCGACTCCGTTGAAATATTAAGCGGAACCTTTGAGGGGAAAAGTACCGGTACGCCTCTTGCCATGATTATCTACAACACCAACGAAAAAAGTCAGGACTATGACAATATCAAGGCACTCTTTCGACCCGGTCATGCCGATTTCACCTATTGGCACAAGTATGGCATACGTGACTATCGCGGCGGCGGACGTGCTTCGGCACGGGAAACGGCAGTCCGTGTGGCTGCAGGTGCCGTTGCCAAACTGCTGCTCAATACTCTGGGTATTCGCGTTCAAAGCGGCATCTGCAGTATTGGCACGGTCGATGCTGACACTTATGATTTTTCTTATGCACGACAAAGTGAGATCTATGCTCTGGACAAAAACGTCGAAGAGGCTCAAAAAGCAGCTGTTTTAGAGGCAAAAGCGGCACACGATTCTGTCGGCGGCGTCGTGGCGCTTAAGATTGATTCGCTGCCCGTGGGGCTGGGTGAGCCACTCTACTACAAACTTGATGCCCTCCTGGCGGATGCCATGATGGGAATCAATGCCGCCAAAGCCGTAGAGATCGGTGCGGGCATACAAAGTGCACGGCTTCGGGGCTCTGAAAATAATGATGCCATCACCAAGGAGGGCTTTACAAGCAATCACTCCGGCGGTATTTTAGGTGGTATCAGCAATGGGGATGACGTCACCATGAAGATCTACTTCAAGCCGACTCCTTCCATTTTTATTGAGCAATCTACCATCACAACACAACATGACGATGCCCGCATTGCCCTCAAAGGACGACATGACCCCTGTGTCGCTATTCGTGGCTCTGTTGTCTGTGAAGCCATGGCTGCCCTGGTGATTGCCGATATGTTACTGCTTAACATGGGACGCACCCTCGAGGGAGTACGCCGCTGCTATCTTTAAAAATACATGTATTTTAAGATGCACTCCGGTCGCCTGTGTTCATCAACAGTTCATGACACTCTGCTATACTGCTGTTAACTTTTACATCAGGAGTCTGTCACCATGTTATTTAAAACTTTAACGCTTACGGCAATCATCATCTCGTTTGTGAGTAGCGCCTATGCATGCGACCACAAAAAGCACGCTTGTTCAAGTGCCAAGACCATCGCAAAAAGCAAAAACAGCCCACACCAAAGTACTAAAAAAATATCACCGTTTCTTATTCCCAGCGGTATGCCGCATATGACCAAACTGCTGAAACAGCAGTGGAACAGCCAGGATCTCAATTTAAGCAATTCCCAAAAACAGAAGCTGCTTGTTGTGCGTCAGACAACGATGAAAGCCGTTAAAAGTATCGCGCCGCGCATTAAAGGGCTGCAAAAAACCATTGTAAGAAAAGCCATGGCAAACGAAACACCCGAGGTGCTTGAACCTATGGTTAAAAAGCTGGCACAGCTCAAAGCAAAAGCAACCAATGTCCATATTCGCTGCATCTATGACACGGCAAAAATTTTAACCAAAGCACAGCTTGCCCACCTTTCTAAATAATAATTATTTTCCTTTAAGAATTATTTGACTACAATATCACTTACAAAGGAAAAAAATTATCCTTTATTATATATTTTTAGGAGTAATACATGCGAGAATATGAAACGTATCGATGTCGACAGTGTGGTAATGAAGTTGAAGTACAAACCGTCGGAGGCGGTATTCTAACCTGCTGCAATGAAGCTATGGAGTGCATTACCTCCGACCTCACTGCCGTTAATCTAATGAAAGCCTTTGCCGGAGAGTCTCAAGCCCGTAACAAGTATGAATTTTTTGCCGAAGTGGCACAGAGTGAAGGACTGCATCGTATTGCACGGTTTTTTCAGGAAGCGGCAGACAATGAGAAGTACCATGCCATGGCCGAATTCAAGGCCTATAACAAACTGGTTCACGGTATTGAGCTTGACTCAACCCGGAAAAATCTTATGTATGCCGCAGACGGTGAACGCTATGAGCATGAAGAGATGTACCCCAATTTTGCACAAATTGCCAAAGATGAGGCATTTAAAGAGGTGGCCCGCTTGTTCACTGCTATTGGCAAGGTCGAAGTAGAGCATGAAGCAGAATATTTGGCACTGAAGAAGGCGCTTGAAGAGGAGGGCTTCTTTGAGGGTGATGATACACAAGAGTATGTCTGTGAAGTATGCGGTCATGTTCACCGTGGCAAGAAAGCACCCAAAGCCTGCCCGTTGTGCCGCGCCGAACAGGAGTACTTCAAGAAAAAATCCCAAGACATTACCGTAGGCTAGTGCATTTAGAGGGACTCCTCTTCATCAAAACTTCATATTGACACGCTATAATGGAGTCTAATTAACCGTTTTGGAGATGAAGGTGCCCCTCAAAACCCTTATTCGACGCGTCCTGCTGTCGTTATCTCTTCTAATAGTTTCTCCCCTCTATCCGGAATCCGGCTACACTCTGGGAAAGGGATTGCAAATAGGCAGTTTACCCGTCTATGTCGGAGGCTATTTCTCAATTGATTACCGCAATAGAGACGATGAGCAGCGCTACCGCATTGATGATATTGCTTTGTTAAGCTACGGCGGTAATGACACCCTCTCATACATGCTTGAATTGGAATATAAGGAGTTTTATGTCCAAACCCGAGACGCCCGAGATACTACGGTAGCGCGCGACACCCATCTCTACATTGAACGACTGTATCTGGACTACAATATTAACGAGCATTACCGCCTGCGCGTGGGGAAATATAATTCCCCCATCGGCTTTTGGAATCTGATGCACATTAATGTCTTACGGGAGACAACCTCCAATCCGGTTGCTTCGCATATCCTCTATCCGATGTTCACAACCGGTGCCAATCTCACCTACAGCACCTTTTATAACGTGGCATGGCAGGCTGATCTCATCGTCCAACACGGTAAAGCTATTGATAACGGCTATAACAATTATGCCATGAATCGGCATGCGGGCGTGGGAGTGACGTATGGCGATGAAGATTTTACATGTAAAATAAGCGGCGGCTATTTTCGCAAGACAAAACGTTATAACAATCGTGATATCTACTATGCGCTCGTTGCGGCGAAATATGAGACCGATACCTACGTGCTGCAAACGGAACTCGGTTCCCAGCGTTCGGGCAGTGAGACAACCGTGCCCTATGCGGGATATCTTCAAGGAGCCTATTCTTTGACACAGCGCCATATCGGTATTGTCCGTTTTGAGGCCTATCGCAACAATACTCTTGATGAGAGTGATCGTTTTATTGTTCTGGGGTATACCTACCGACCACTCTACCCTGTCGCACTAAAATCGGAATATCAGTGGCATACGCGCTACCGCGGCAACCAATTTCTGCTCTCGGTTTCGGTACTCTTCTAATGCGTTCTGCCCTTCTTCTCTTCTTCTTTGGTATCGTGTTCTGCCCTTATGTCACAGCAAAAGAGTATGCACTTATTGCCCATCCAAACACGCCTCCGCTAAACCTGAAACAAATTCGTGCCATCTACCTCAAAAAACTCTCTCGTATTGACAATATTGCCCTCGTGCCTCTGAACCTTGGTGCCAAAGACCCGTTACGCCAACGTTTTGAACGGCACATTTTACACATGAGTTTTCAACGACTCAAATCATACTGGAGCCAACAACACTATTTGGGGCACCGTCCTCCTTTAAGTATGAAATCGCAACAAAGCCTTCTGAGCTTTGTTAAACATGTTGAAGGGGCTATTGCCTATATTGATGCATGCAATATTGATAATGGCGTACAGGTACTGTATCGGTGGAGCGACTAATGCCACGGGTACTATTGTGCGATGACGATGCCATGAACCGGAAAGTCGCTTCGAAAATTTTACACAAAGAGGGGTTTGAAGTTACCGAAGCCGTTAATGGTCAAGAGGCCCTCAAACAGCTGTCACAGCTCTCGGTCAATCTCATCCTAATGGATGTAATGATGCCGGTACTCGACGGCTATGCCGCCATAAAACAGATTAAAGCGACCCCGGAATTAGCCTCCATTCCTCTTATTGTTATTTCCGCACTCTCTGATGATGCCGCTATTGAGCAGGGCTTAACACTGGGTGCTGACGCCTACATCACCAAACCCTATAACATTACCGAATTTTGCCGCACCATTCACACACTCGTACAGACCGATTCCCATGTTTAGTTTTTTTCATCGCTCGCTTCGCAACAAACTGCTGGTCGCCTTCATGGCTATCGGGCTACTTCCCTACCTGCTTTTTTTGACCTATGCACTCTTTTTGGGTGAACGTAAAATTCTCGATAAAACCGTTGCCGACCAATATTATCAGGCCGATATGATTATTCATGCCATGCAGACACATCTGCATCGTATCGAAAAAGAGGTACTCTTTTTAAGTCAACTCGATATTATGGACGATCTTATTGCCGAAGACATTGACAAGCGCATCTCCCGACTGTTGACACAAAAGTATCGAGACTATGGCTTAAATCTTACCCTTTTGGTACTCGACACCAATCGCACGATAATTGCCGCATCCCATACCGATATGCTGGCGCAATCCTTGAAGCTGCCGTTTCATACCGATCCCTCAAAACACTACCATATTGTAGGGGATACCCTCTACATTTATGCTCCTGTTCATGCGAGTTTCGATGCGAAACGGTCGCTGGGAATGCTGGTTCTTCGATACGCCCTTAGCAACCTCAATAGCTACCTCATTCATCAACAGGACCGACACGCTTATCTTCACAACCCCCGTAGCGGCATAACCGTTGGAGACCAACGCTTTTTTCAGATTCAACTCGACAACGATCACGGAAATGTCATTGCCGAAGCACACCTCATTGTTTACAAAAAACTCAATGCTATGCTAGAAGGATGGTATTTCGTATACGGTGTTGACACACATACTGCTTTAGCATTTTTGTATGACTTCATTGATTTCATGCTCTATCTCTTTCCACTGATTTTTGTGACCATAGTCATCGTTGCCATTAGCTACTCCACACATGTCGTCAAACCTGTTAAACGGCTGACCCATATTACCGATACTATTATCCGAACCCAAGACTATTCTGCAACCGTACGTGTCTCGACTCATGATGAGATTGCCCAATTAAGCAACTCGTTTAATAAAATGATTCGAACGACCCATGAGGCACTTCAGCATCTCGAGCATGAAAATAACATGCGGCTGCAGCGTTTGATTCAGCTTATTGATATTTTCAATACCATTATTCAAACAAAAAGCGAGTCTGACTGCATCGCGGTCTCCGTAGCCTATTTAAAAGAACTTACGGCAAAAGAAGACATCACGTTCTCCAAAGAACCTCAGCCGCGCTCTGGAAGCATGGCACTATATGGTAACGATTTTGAACACAACGAGCCGCTCTATTACGGCTATATTTCTTTAGATTTGGATACCTTCGATGATACTAACGAGCAAGAGTTTTACCGTTCCATTGCCACGATGATCATGTTGCAGCTTGATCGTATTCGATTGATTGAGCGTACACTTTCGGCTTCGCATGCCAAATCTGCTTTTATCTCAAGCATGTCTCATGAGCTTCGTACACCACTCAATGCCATCATCGGTTTTGCGCAGTATCTGCTTGCCTATGAATCGCTAACGGATGATCAACAAGACAGCATTGCCCACATGGAATCTTCGGCACAATATCTTCTTGGCATGATCAATGACATTTTAGATATTGCCAAAATTGAAGCGGGAAAAATGGA
>QNZR01000161.1 GCA_003978475.1 Sulfurimonas sp. | reverse complement strand
GCCCTGGGCATAGTAGGTATTGCAATCCCATGGGGACGCTTTGTTAATCAGAAGAACTTTTTTGTCTTTGGGAATATTAATCGCTGCATACAAGCCGGCGACACCGACACCGATAATGACGATATCGTACTGCATTACGGACGCTCTGCCGTATTGGGATGCTGATAATACGGATCTGCCTTATAGCCACACCCAGCGAGGCTTAATAGAGCTAATGATATAATGAAACTGTAAAAAAATGAGGGTAGTTTTTTAAGAATATTCAAATCTCTCTCTTGTATGTGAATGAACTTTGTAATCGTTGATGATATAACAGAATTGTTAAAAAAGTCTTTAATGGTTCGATAAAAAAACCAATAATCAGGAGAAAGTGCCCGTGTTGCAGCAGATTCAATCGCTTCCGCACCAAGCCGGTATTTATCAGTATTTTGATCGGGATAACCGGCTCCTGTACATTGGTAAAGCCAAAAACCTTGCCAAGCGGGTCAAGAGTTATTTTCGATTTACCCCGACACTGCACGGCAATCCTGCCCTCAATCCACGTATTCAAAAGATGATCTCCCAGAGTGTCTCTTTAAGCTATATTGTTGTCAAAAATGAGCACGATGCTCTGATTTTGGAGAACTCGCTTATTAAGCAGCTTAAACCCAAATACAATATTTTGCTGCGTGACGACAAAACCTACCCCTATATCTATATTGATCGCTCTCAGCCGTTTCCCCGTTTTGAGATTACCCGGCGCATTGTGCCAGGAAAACACATTAGCTATTTTGGTCCCTATGCTATTGCCTCACGTGATATTTTAGATGCCCTCTACCAGCTGTGTCCTTTGGTACAGAAAAAGGGGTGCCTGCAAGGAAAACGCGCCTGTTTATACTACCAGCTCAAACAGTGCAAAGCACCGTGCGAAGGGAAAATTACACCTGAGGAGTATGCCAAAATTGTTACGAAGGCCATGCAGTATATTGAAAATAAAACACTCCTGATTGCGGATTTACATGTCAAAATGCATCAGCTTGCCGAGCAGTTACGGTTTGAAGAAGCAACAAAGCTGCGCGACAGCATTGAACGTATTAACAAGAGTCACGTCCATTCGCATATTGATCTGGCATCGAAAGAACATTACGATATTTTCTGTATTGAGCACCACCAGAGCAGAGCCGTCGTATTAAAACTTTTTATGCGCCACGGTAAAATTGTCTCCAGTGCGCATCACACCCTGAGCATCAACGAATTTTTTGATAGAGACGAAGCGTATGAGCGCGCTATACTGGACTTTTACAATAATGAAAAACCTCCGGTTGTTGCCACGGTTTTAACGGCACATACCTTTGCCGGCGAGACGCTTGTATCTGAGCATCTCTCAAGTGTTTTTGGAAAAAAAGCATCCATAATCCACCCCAAACGCGGTAACAAAAAATCGCTGATCGCCCTAGCCCTTCAAAATGCCGCCGAATTGTTAAAACAGACACCCCCGAATGATGAGACGCTGCAACATGCTCTTAAAGAGCTGTGTCACCTGCAAAGGCTGCCGCAACGCATTGAAATTTTTGACAATTCCCATATGGCGGCACAAGCCACGGTAGGAGCCATGGTCGTTTATGACAACGGTCGGTTTGACACCTCCTCCTACCGAAAATACCACCTCAAAGCTAAAGATGAATATGCCCAGATGCGCGAAATGCTAACACGTCGTATTGCCGGTTTTCAAACCAATCCACCGCCGGACCTCTGGCTGATTGACGGAGGACAGACCCTACGGAAACTGGCGCAGGATCTTTTAGAGTCTTCCGGAACCAACCTTGATGTTATTGCCATCTCCAAAGCAAAGGTCGATGCCAAAGCTTACCGTGCCAAAGGAAAGGCTCATGATATTTTGCATGATACCCGAACCTCACTCAAACTGCTTCCTACCGACAAGCGTCTGCTCTGGATGCAGCGCCTGCGTGATGAGGCTCATCGCAGTGCCATCAGCTTTCACAAACAGACAAAATTAAAACACGACAAAGAACTCAAGTTATTGCGTGTCAAAGGTATTTCTGTTGCAAAAATACAAAAGCTCCTGCAACATTTTGGAACGTTTGAAGCCATAAAATCTGCTGATATTGAAGCACTTGGCTCTGTTTTAAGCCAAAAGGATGCTATAAATATTAAGAATATTTACATGTAAGTTTTCTCTGCCTATTTTTATGATATATTATTCACAATAATTTGACTTCGTGTCTATAACATACTTTTAACGCAACATTTATAAAGGAGATGGATTGCTCATTTACAATCATAATAAGGAATTTATCGGTATTGATGTAAATGACCTGCAAAAATTGCACTATCGCTCTTTTAGTGATTTACTCAATACCTGTTCAGATTTTGCAGATCTTTTTGTCAAAAAACCCGGATTTATTCATAATTTTAAAAATTTTAATTGGATTGACTTTGTTATGCACTCCGATTCCGATGCGTCTAACGTCCTCATTTCCGCCAATCAAAAAACGTTTTCGGCTACTCTCAATATCAGCACCATCTATCTGACCGATGCCCCGGGAGAGCCCGGCTTTCTTGTAGAGCTGTGCCATCTCAAAAGCTTGCAGGACGATGACGCTCCAGCATCAGAACCCGCTTTTGAAAATACCCGGCCTATTCTTGCAGAGCTGCCTGAATTTGATGAAATGGAACCCACAACCCTGGTAGAACCTGACCCTTTGGATGTCCCTGAATACAGTGATTTTGACACCTTGGACGACGAACAGCATGCTGCTATTTACAATCCGGAATCTTCTTTTTTAGCCGATAACCGGGAGATGTCGCACACCCCGCCTGCCGCTCCTGAAATTCCGACATTTGAGACATCGCCGTCAGACATTGGCGCTTCGAATGTACCGCCGCCGTTAACTCCGTCATCACCGGTATCTGGAAGCACCGACAATCTTAGCCTCGAAGAAGAGGCGTTACTGCAACAACATCTGCATGTCGATTTAAACTATTGCTATACACCCCAAACCGCTGCCGATGAACTGGGATTGCCGGTCGATCTGATCGAAGAGTTTATTGGTGACTTTATTGCCCAGGCATATGAGTTTAAAGACGAGCTCTTTACCTCGATTGACAATCACAATTTCGACAATATTAAAAACCTCTCTCATAAACTCAAAGGGGTGGCTGCCAATTTACGGATTGACGACTCTTTTGAGGTGCTCACACTGCTCAACACGACCCACGATATTGACGAAGCCGCAACCTATCTGAAATATTTTTATAATACCATTGCCAAGCTCGGCGGCAAGGAGATCGATGCGTACCGTGATGATATCCCCTCAGCAGCAACAGCACCATCACCCACAGAAGAGACTGAAGAGACACCGAGTCACACCGACACTCCAGACGATGACACACTCTACGCATTCGAGACGAAAGCCTCTGCACAAGTGCCTGCTGAAGATCCCCATACGGTGCCGTCCGCTCACGAAGATCCGGAGCATGATAACAGCCTCTATCATTTTGATACCCTCATTAAACGAGATGCCACACTGCCCTCACTGGAAGTAGCGCTTGGTGGTGGCGATGGGCAAGAGCTCCAAAACACACAGAACGATACTGCTGACAACACCCCGAAAGAGCCGTATGGACACATACATTACAATCAATCCAAAGCGGCTTACGAATTGGGAATTTCACCGGATTTCATTACCGAGCTCAAAGAAGATTTTATTGCTCAAACCCAATCACTCGAATCAGCATTTCAGACCGCCCTCTCACAAGACGATGCACAACGCTATAAAAGCTTGGCACTGGAACTTAAAGGCGTGAGTGACAATTTGCATATTGACGACATCTCAAGCACCCTGGAAGCACTCATCAACAGTGACGCGACCCCAGATGCCCAACACGCGGTGAACCGGCTGTTTCATTACATAAAACAACTATAAATAAAGGAAAAATAATGCACTTTGGAATTAAAAACAGACTACGACTGATTAGTCTTGTTCCTATTATTATTTTACTGCTGCTTGCCAGCTATCATGTTTATAACTCCTATACCCGATACCAGCATGCAGAACAACTTCAACACAAACTTCAGGAGAGCCGCTATCTGGATGCCCTGCTCATCAACCTGCCCAAAGAACGTGGTATCTCCGCCATGTATCTGGGTCATGCAACCCCGAAAATCTTTCATAAACTCCAGGTCCAGCGTCAACTTGTTGACAAAAATTTTGAAGCCTACATACGCCATACCCAAGAGAGTGGTGTGCATACACACGCTCAGGGGCAGGCAACCTGCCAAGAGTGCGATACAATACAGCAAAGTTCCGAGCTTTTTAAACGTATCCGGCAGGTACGAGAACTTGTTGATGCCAAAACGACAGACTTCAATGCCGTATTTTACGATGCCTACAGTCATGTTATTGAACATTTTATTACCCTTTTAGGCACCGATCCCTCCTTTCATATTGAAGAAGAGATCACCTCGCTCTCGGCAACCTACTATGCCTTTTTACAAGCATCAGAGTACAGTGCCCAGGAACGCGGTTTTATTGCCTACCTGCTCACCAAAGCACAGCCGCTGGATCGTAGCGATCTTGATCGATGGTTCCATCTCATCGATAAAACCGATACCCTCGCCTACAAAAGTCTGATTGATCCCGCGGTCAAAGCCGAAATCACCCAACGATTAACGGCTCCCCAGGGACAAGAACGCTTTAATCAGGTCACTCAGGAACGCTTACAAATACTGCAAGCCCTTGACCGGGGTGTCGCCAACATAAGTCCACGAGTCTGGTTTGCCGCATTAACTGAAAAGATTGGTCTTTTTAATGAGATCGAATCGATACTTTTAAATGCGATGGACCAGCGTGCTCAAATCATTAAAGACCGGGAACTTCAGGTACTCATTATTGCTGTCACCATCTGGATTATCACCTTTTTAATTGCGATTGTCGGTTATCTTGTCTCCCGAGGCATTACCCGTAGCATTAAAACGCTCGAATCGGTTCTTAAACGTGTCGCTCAGGATAGTGTTGAGGAAGAATCCCAACTGATTGCACATGATATTAATCTTGATACGGCCAAAGGTACAGAGCAGGCATACATCATTTTAGAGAGCATTATTGAGCTGACACGGCGCGATAAGGCGTATGCCATAGATGCCAGTGAAGCAAAATCCATGTTTTTGGCCAATATGTCCCATGAAATCCGGACACCGCTTAACGGGATTGTCGGCTTTACCGAACTGCTCAAAGATACCGAACTGCAAGAAGAGCAAAAAGAGTTTATTGATATTATTGAAAAAAGCTCCGAGAACCTGCTTGAAATTATCAATAACGTGCTGGATCTTTCCAAAATCGAGAGCAATAAACTTGACATTGAAGAGATTGCCTTTGATCTTACTGATGAGTTTGAAAGTGCCGTTGAAGTCTATGGTGTCCGGGCATCAGAGAAGCATATCAATCTCTCATGCTTTATTGATCCGGCGCTAGAACGCCCCATTAAAGGAGATCCGACCAAAATTAAAGAGGTCATCATCAACCTGTTGAGTAATGCGATTAAGTTTACCAACAATAATGGAGATATCCATGTCGATATTCGCCGTGAACCCCACAATGAACCCAACCGGGTCAAAATTCGTTTTGAAGTCAGTGACAGCGGTATCGGTATCGGTCCCGAACAAAAAGCGAAAATTTTCGATGCCTTCTCTCAGGCCGATACCTCCATTACCCGAAAATACGGCGGTACCGGTCTTGGTCTGACCATCTCAAGCCGATTTATTGAATTGATGGGCGGTCAGCTTGATCTTGAAAGCTCTCCCGAATACGGAACCTCCTTCTTCTTTACCCTGGAGTTTGAAGAGCTGGAGACACTTGAAAAAAGTGTTTTGGGTGTCTATACCAATATTAACGTCGCCATCTTGGAATCTGATACCAAAGAGAAAGCGCACCACAAATACCTTAAGGAGTATTTCCGCTGCTACGGTGTCAACTTCCAGCGTTTTACCTCTCTTGAAGAACTTCAAAATCTTCAGACACAGATACATTACGATCTGCTCTTTATTGACTTTGACTTTACTAATCAAAATGAACTTCAACAGTACCTCAACTCTCCTGCTGAAGTGGTGCTCATAACCAAATCGCTCTATATGAAAACCATTGATGCGATGGATCTGAATTTTTTCAAGATCATTTATGAGCCTATTAACGGCACCAAACTTAGAAATATTATTCAGTCTTATGATGTTGAAGAGTTTACGAGTAAAAAAGATCTGAAAGAAGCACAACGCAAACATACCCAGTCGCTAGCTACCAAGTTCAATGCCGATGTTCTGGTGGCGGAAGACAACGTCATTAATCAAAAACTGATTCAAAAAACTCTGGAAGATCTGGGACTTAGGGTCTCTTTGGCAAATAACGGCCTCGAAGCTTTTGAACAGCGTAAAACAGCCGATTTTGACATTATCTTTATGGATATTCAGATGCCGGTACTTGACGGCATTGAATCTACTATGGAAATTCTGGATTATGAAGCCGAACACAATTTGCCGCATGTTCCCATCATCGCGCTCACTGCCAACGCCCTCAAAGGGGACAGGGAACGTTTTATGGAAGCGGGTATGGATGAGTACACGACGAAGCCGCTGGTTCGCACCGAGATTATCTCGATTTTAAATTTGTTCATCGGTAATCGTGCCGTCAGCTCCCAGCAGACTCCAAAAAAGCATCCTGATGAAAAAGAAACGGATATTACCCCAAAGACCTCTTTTGAAACAGTATCTGAGGAAATACCCAAACCTGAAAATGAGATGCCCGAAACGCCCTCGGCTACAGTCACATCGGAGCAGTCCGAGATACCGGAGCAACCCTGCGATGCGGATATTCTCATTGCCAAAAAAACCCTTTTAGAAGACAAGCTTTTTGGTCGAATCCTTGATGGACTGGGCTACAGCTATGAAAGTGTCCGCACGATGCATGAGTTCAATACCCTGCTTCGGGAAAAACACTTTCGGGTGGCTCTTTTCGATAAAGAGCTGCATGATGTTGATCTTGTGGAACTGAGCACGACACTCAAACAGCATCACCGTGAGACCGCACTGCTCATGCTAAAAGACGCGACCACGGCATCTGAAGAAGATGACATGCTCTATGTGCATGAAGTCATACCCAATGTCATTAACCAAGAGTCGTTACGTACAGTTTTTGAAAAATATATTCACACGAAAGAGGCATCATAATGGTACCGCAACACCTAAAAATTCTGGCAGTCGATGATGATATGATCAATCTAAAGCTCCTAAAATCCATGTTACGAAAATCTGATGCCATCGATGAAATCGTTGAAGCATCCAACGGTGCCGATGCGCTGAATGTTCTCAAAGAGCGCCCCGATATTGACATTGTCCTGCTCGATATTATTATGCCGATTATGGGAGGGATTGAAATGCTAAAGGTTCTGCGTGCCGATGCCAGCTTCAAAGCCATTCCCGTAATAGTCCTCACTACGGATGAGACCAAAAAAGGTGAAGCACTCGAATCGGGAGCCAACGACTTTTTAATGAAGCCCATCCGTGAAAAAGATGTACTGAGCAAAATTATGCGATGGACCTCGCTTTAACGCGGAACCAGCATTATCTGCAATACCTCCTCAATACGTTTGACCGCCACAATCTCTACATTCTGTAACACCTCATCAGGAATATCATCAAGATCGCGTTCATAATTTTTTTTCGGAATCAGCACCTTGGTCATTTTGGCACGGTGGGCAGCAATAAGCTTCTCTTTTAAACCGCCGATGGGTAGCACATCACCCACGAGTGACAGCTCCCCCGTCATGGCAATATCGGCATGAACCTTTTGATTGCTCAAAATGGATGCAATGGCCGTTGCCATGGCAATACCGGCACTTGGACCGTCTTTTGGCGTTGCTCCGGCAGGAACATGTACATGTAAATCGTAACGCTTGTACACCTCACTGGCATCAATGACCGTATCTTCTTCTTTCTCTTTAAATGTAAGCGGAATAATACCGTGGTCGACATCCAGACGACCGGCGTCAATCAGCGTTTTTACCACGCTCAAAGCAATATGTACCGACTCTTTCATAACATCACCCAGACTGCCGGTCAGCTTCAGCGCTCCCTTGCCGCGAATTTTAATGGTCTCAATCTTTAAGACATCACCACCGACCGAGGTCCACGCCAGACCATTGACAATACCCAGCTGGGCAACGCCGTTACTCGGCTCAATCTCAAAGACGGTTTTGTCCAGAAAAGTTTTAAGGTTCTTAAGATTAATGGTAATTTTCGTAATGGAGGCATCTTCCAAAATCATTTTAGCCGATTTACGAGTAATGTCGGCAATACGGCGTCGGAGATTCCGCACACCGGCTTCACGGGTATATTTTTCGACAATTTCCACCAATGCCGCTTTGGTAATCGTCAATTCACGGGCTTTGAGTCCATGTTTCTTCAATTCTTGTGGTATTAGATAGCGTTTGGCAATTTCAAACTTCTCCTGAGGCGTATAGCTGCTAATATGAATAAACTCCATACGGTCACGCAACGCCACGGGAATCGCACCGTAATCATTGGCCGTAGCAATAAAGATAGCCTGGCTTAAATCAATACTGAAGTTCAAATAGTAATCCCGAAAATGGCTGTTTTGTTCCGGGTCTAAAATTTCCAGCAGTACGGCAGTCGGATCGCCGCGCTGTGAACGCCCGACCTTGTCAATCTCATCGAGCACTACCACCGGATTCATCTTTTTAGCATCAATCAAGCCCTGAACGATGCGTCCGGGCATTGCACCGATGTAGGTTCGGCGATGACCCCGCAGTTCGTTCACATCTTCCAATCCCCCCAGAGCAATCCGCACCAAAGGGCGCTTAAGGGCTTCGGAAATCGAGTTTGCCAATGAGGTTTTTCCCACCCCCGGAGGTCCGACAAAACATAAAATCGCTCCGTTGCCTTTGCGATCTGTCAGACCGCGAAGCTCCAAAAGCTCTTTGACGGAAAAAAATTCGGCAATACGCTCCTTGGGCTTGGTCAGTGAGAAGTGATCGCTATCTAACTGACGCTCCACATCATGGATATTGAGCGGTTTTTTAGCCAGTACCCCAAACGGTATCTCCAACACCCACTCCAGATAGCTCTGTATCATGCCGGCATCTGCTGAATCGGGATGCATCCGTGCATAACGCTCTATCTGCTTGTGCGTCTCTTTATAGGCTTCATCACTCATGTACTCTTTTTTGGCTTCGAGTTTTTCGCGGTAAGCTTCAATCTCTTCGTCGCGCTGGGTATCGGCACCGAGTTCCCGCTGAATCTGTTTGAGCTGCTCTTTTAAAAAATACTCTTTGTTAACCTGCTCAATTTTCGTATGCACCTTGGAGCGAATCTCTTTTTGCAGTTTATTGGCTTCAATCTCTTCAATAAGATAATCAATCAGCATTAAAAAGCGCTGCTCCACATCGGCCTCGATAAAAAGCTGATACGCCTGATCTTTTTTGAGTTTGATGGAGCTGCAAATGAGATCGGCAATACGGTTATGTTCATGATTTTCTTCAATGGTTCGCAACAGATCCGGCGGAAAGTAGCTGCTGATCTGTGAGAGGGTTCTTACCTTCTCACGCACGACCTCTAAAATAGCATCCATCTTCAACGAATCTTTTGACTTGGGCTCAATAACCCTCACGACACCCTGAAGATAACGACCGCCCTCAACCTCTTCAATAATCCGACCGCGTGCCAAACCCTGAAACAAAATCTTAATGCGACCATCAGGCAAAGAGACCTTGCGCATGATTGAGCCGATCACACCGGCATCGTAAATATTCTCAAAACGGTGACTGCCGTCACTGTTGGGCTTGGTAGGGCATACAATGACCAAAGAGTCATTTTCTATGGCGCGGGTAGCGGCATTAATATTACTCTCATCACTTAAAAACAGCGGTGAGATCATAAAAGGATATAAAAAAATCTCCTCTTCGGCAATAATGGGAAGGGTTTGTGGAAAATCTCCGTAATTGTTTAATGGCATCTGTTCATCCTAAAATTTACATGTAATTTACTCATCGGCATGTCGTGAAACAACACTTTGAGTATCGGGAATAAGAAACGCATACCAGCTCTGCTCACCGTCTCCTTCAAAAACACTTCGGTATAACGGAACATCTGCCGGTACTATCTGCTTCCAGTCAATCCAGGGCTCAGGTTTTAGATTGCGATAATAGGCCGCTGCTTTGGGTTTGTTCAGCCGATCATACAGCTTGGCAATACTCTCGTTTAACGCCGCATCGGCAATATAAAGCCGTGTGACCATGGTATCGACCAAACGGTAATAGGGTGAATCCCTATAGTGTTGCTTAAACGCCTCACCGCTGGCAATAGCATTGGCAATCAGCCCCTGATCACGTGAAGCGTTGGGCAGGGCCAAATATTTGGCCCGCATTCGCAAATACTCAATATAATCATACTCACGCTCAGACGCATATCGTCGTAAATATTCACTCAAAAAATGATCACTCAACAGGTACTCTTCATTGTCCATGTGAGCATATGCCAAAATGAGCGTCGCATCTTTGAGCAGCGGCGAGGCAATATGTTCACTTTGAAGCGAGCTGTAATATCCGTCCGCTTTTTCGAGCATCGTATTGGAAACGGCCTTGACCATCTGCTGAAGCTGTGTTTGGGAGTTGGAGGCGGTAGGTAGGAAATTTC
>QNZR01000208.1 GCA_003978475.1 Sulfurimonas sp. | reverse complement strand
CGGATCATACCGATGTCAAATCGACATGTACCATTGAGCTGAGCCCATACCAGCAAGAGGCGTTAGCCTTTGTAAAGCGGCACAGCACATCTTTGCTTTTTGGCGATACGGGCTCGGGCAAAACGGAAATTTACATGTATTATTTTGCCGAGGTCATCAAGCAGGGCAAAAAAGCAGTTTTTTTAATGCCTGAAATTGCGCTGACACCGCAGATGTACCACCGTCTGGAGAAGCATTTCCCGTCCCGTGTCATTCACTGGCACTCCAAACTGACCAAAAAACAGCGTGAAAACAATTTAAAAAAACTTCACTCCGGCGATTTTGACATTATTGCCGGAGCACGTTCCGCCCTATTTCTAAGCATGGAGAATCTGGGGGTCATTGTTGTTGACGAAGAGCATGATGACAGCTATAAATCGAGTTCGCGTCCCCGTTACAATGCCCGTGATCTTGCCGTTTACATGGCTAAAAAACTACAGGTCAAGGTCATTCTCGGAAGCGCCACACCGAGCCTGAGTTCTTACGTCAAGTTCCCATATTTTCGGCTTAAACAAAGCCATTTCAACAGCACTCGACACTTTATATTTGAAGCGCACAGTGACGCACTCACTCCTTTGATTCTTGAGGCACTGCGTACCAATTACAAGCAGCACAAACAGGGTATTCTCTTCCTGCCGACACGAGCCAATTTTAAATACATCATTTGTGAAACATGCGGGTTCACCTATGGATGTCCCTACTGTTCGGTGGGAATGAGTCTGCACAAAAACAGCCGTCATGTTAAATGTCACTATTGCAATTTCACCGAAACCATTCCGCAAATCTGCCCGAAATGCCGGAGTAAGTCTCTGGTGCATACCCGCCTCGGAACCGCTGAAGTTGTCCGGGAACTGCACAACAAACTACCCGAAATCACCACCGCGCAATTTGACCGTGATACCATCAACACCCAGAAAAAACTCACCAACTTGCTTCAGGAATTTAACGCGGGCACCATTGACCTGCTCGTCGGAACGCAGATGCTCTCCAAAGGACACGACTACCACAATATCTCGCTTGCCGTTATTATGGGTCTGGATCATCTGCTGCATCTTAGCGACTACCGTGCCCGGGAGCGTGCCCTCGCATTATTGATACAAATTAGCGGTCGCAGCGGTCGCAAAGATGATGCCACGGTCATCATTCAGAGTTTTTACGAAGCATTTTTCAGACCCTATCTGGAGCATTACGAACAGTTTTTAGAAGATGAAAAAATACTCAGACACGCGCTCTATCCTCCCTACAAAAAACTGGCTCGGCTCCTTTTTGCCCACAAAAATATTGCCAAAGCACAAAGCGCCATGCATGACACGGTAGCAAACATTCGCCCCTTTAGCTGTGTGGAGCTGGTGGGTTTTGGTCCTGCTCCCATTGAAAAAATCGCCTCAAAATTTCGTTTTCAGATTCTGTTGAGAAGCGACAAAACCACTGACCTCATCCGCGTCATTCGCGCCGCCAAACATCCACTTGGCGAGGTCGATATGGATCCGTTGGAATTTGGCTAGCCCGATGTATGCCTATCTGCTATTACATAATAATATCAAGATATATTGATTTAATTAAAAGTTTCTGCTATAGTTTCGCATTGACAGACACAGGAGCAGTCTATGGCATGGGCAATAGCCGTATTTCTCGTTACTCTCGTATGTATTATCTGGCAGCCTCGCGGTCTGCAAATAGGCACTACGGCAATATTGGGTGCTGTAGCGGCACTTTTGCTCGGGGTGGTCAGTGTTGGCGATGTAATGAGTGTCATCGATATTGTGTGGGATGCAACATTGGCATTTATTGGCATTATTATTCTTTCTATGGTGCTTGATGAGATCGGATTTTTCGAGTGGGCAGCCATTAAAATGGCAAAACTCAGCGGCGGTAGCGGACACAAAATGTTTGTTTACATCCTGCTGCTGGGGGCGCTTGTTGCGGCATTTTTTGCCAATGACGGTGCCGCACTCATCTTAACACCCATTGTACTTGCCAAAATGAAATACCTTAACATGAACCCTCTCGCCATCTTTGCGTTTTTAATCGCAGGTGGCTTTATTGGCGACAGCGCTTCCAATCCGCTGGTCATCTCCAACCTTACCAATATTGTCACCGCCGGCTATTTTAACATTGGTTTTTTTGAGTATGCACGCCATATGTTCTTGCCCAATCTGCTCAGCATCATCGCTTCCATTGCGGTCTTGTGGGTCTATTTTCGCAAAGACATTCCATTTCGTGTTGATGTCGCCACCCTTCCTGAAGCCGCTTCGGTCATTAAAAATCATACGATGTTTCGCTTCTCATGGTTCTTTCTTGCACTGTTAATGACGGGATATTTCATAGGTGATTATTACCATCTGCCCATTAGTGTTTTTGCTCTAGGCGGTGCTTTGCTCTTTTTGGCCATTGCCACGCATTACAAAGCGGTCAAACCCGTTATGACCATTAAAGCGGCGCCCTGGCAGGTAGTATGGTTTAGTATTGGTCTGTATGTCGTGGTATACGGTCTGAAAAATGCGGGTCTAACCGATGTTATTGCCTCATGGATCGTGCATTTAAACAGCTATGGCACCACGGTTGCCATTCTTGGAACCGGATTTTTGTCGGCGATTATCAGCTCGGTTATGAACAATATGCCCACCATCATGATAATGGATATTGCCATTGATCACGTCGGCTATGTCGGCAATGAAGCGTTGGTATATGCCAACATATTAGGCTCCAACCTCGGTCCGAAAATGACACCGATCGGCTCACTTGCCACACTGCTGTGGCTGCATGTTCTCGCCCAAAAAGGGGTCAAAATCGGCTGGGGTCAATACATGAAAGTCGGTCTGGTCATCACCCCGCCGGTACTGCTCATTGCCCTGTTGGGACTCTTGTAGGCGAGTCCTCGTCCGGCGTCGTAACCTGAATTTAATAACTAAAGAGATACAATCCCTCTTATGATAGCGCGCATACCCACCCAACAAATCAGTGTCGGCGGTGTACTCATTGGCGGCGATGCCCCCATCTCGGTGCAGTCGATGACCTACTCCAAAACCCGTGATGTCGATGCCACCGTCGAGCAGATTAAGCGACTGCACTTTGCCGGATGCGATATTGTCCGTGTTGCCGTACCGGAGATGGAAGATGCTCTGGCACTCAAAGCCATTAAAGAACAGATATCGCTGCCGCTGGTTGCCGACATCCATTTTAATTACCGTCTGGCACTTGAAGCGGCCAAAGTCGTAGACTGCATCCGCATCAATCCGGGCAATATCGGTGAAAAAAATCGTGTCAAAGATATTGTTGCCGCATGTCAGGAGCGCAGCATTCCCATACGCATCGGGGTCAATGCCGGTTCACTGGAAAAAGAGTTTGACCGGCGTTATGGTCAAAGTGCCGAAGGCATGGTCGCCTCAGCAGAGTATAATATCAAGTTTCTTGAAGATCTCGGTTTTACCGACATTAAAATTTCACTCAAAGCCAGTGATGTGGAACGTACCGTAGCCGCGTACCGTCTTCTGCGTCCTAAAAACAGCTACCCGTTTCATCTTGGGGTCACCGAGGCAGGCACCAAATTTCATGCTACCGTTAAAAGTGCCATCGGTCTGGGAACGCTGCTGCTTGAGGGCATCGGCGATACCATGCGCGTCTCCATTACCGGCGAACTCGAAGAGGAGATTGCCGTCGGTCGCGCCATCTTAAAAGACAGCGGTGCCTCCAAAGAGGGGCTGAATATTATCTCCTGCCCGACATGCGGACGTATCGAAGCCGATCTGGTCAGTGCCGTTAAAGATATCGAAACACGTACCAAACACATCACGGCACCGCTAAATGTTTCGGTCATGGGGTGCGTCGTCAATGCCATCGGTGAAGCCGCTCATGCCGATGTTGCCATCGCCTACGGCAAAGGCAGCGGTCTGGTTATGGTAAAAGGCGATATTGTCGCAAAACTCGATGAAAAAGAGCTGGTGGATCGCTTTGTCAGCGAAGTCGAAAAGATGGCAAACAAGGAATCCTAGCCATGGAAGAGTCTTTATACAATATTGCGTTTGAACGTTCCGTTTTAAGCTCGATTGTTTTTGAACCCTCTCAGTTTGACGACATAGAGACCCAACTCAGTGTCGATGACTTTTATGTGGCGGCACATCAGAATATTTTTAGTGTTATGCAGGATTTATCGGCCCGAGACAAGCCGATTGATGAAGAGTTCATCAAAAAAGAGCTGCTCAAACGCAAAGCATTCGATGAAAATGCCCTGCTCGACATCTTAACGGCCAACCCCATCTCCAATACCAGCGCCTATGTGGAAGAGATTAAAGACAAAGCGCTTAAACGTCATCTGCTGACCCTTACCACCGAGATTAAACGCGTCACCGTCGAAGAGGAACTCCCCGGCGACGAAGTCATCGACATTGTCGAGCGCAAACTCTATGAAATTACCCAGAATTCCCAAAGTTCCGACTTTCAGGATGCTCCGGAAGTGACCACGAAAACTATGGCCTATATTGAGGAGATGAAAGCCCGCGGCAATGCCATCCTGGTTGGGGTCGATACCGGTTTTGCCGAACTCAACAAAATGACTACCGGCTTTGGCAAGGGTGATCTGATTATTTTAGCGGCACGTCCTGCCATGGGAAAAACCTCACTGGTACTCAATATGGTACAAAATCTCATTAACAACGGTAAAGGCGTGGCATTTTTCTCACTGGAGATGCCCTCAGAACAGCTGATGTTACGGCTGCTAAGCATTAAAACCTCCATCTATTTGACCAAACTTCGTGTGGGCGACCTCAACGAGGAAGAGACCAGGCGCCTCAAAGATGCCACAGATGCCATGCACCGGAGTAAGCTCTTTATTGACGACAGCTCCACCGTCAACATCAACCAGCTGCGTTCAAAACTGCGTAAACTCAAATCACAACATCCCGAGATTGAACTCGCCGTCATTGACTATCTTCAGCTGCTTAGCGCTGCCGGAACGAAAGATCGCCACCAGGAGGTAAGCGAAATATCACGCGGACTCAAGATGCTGGCTCGTGAACTGGAGATTCCCATTATTGCCCTCTCACAGCTCAATCGCGGCTTGGAATCACGTAACGACAAGCGCCCCATGCTGAGTGATATTCGCGAATCAGGTTCGATTGAGCAAGATGCCGACATTATTCTCTTTGTCTATCGTGACGATGTTTACCTCTACAAAGAGGAGAAAGAACGTGAAAAAGAGGCTCTAAAAGAGGGAAAAGAGTTTATTAGCCAGTATGTTGAAAAAGATGAAGAAGATGCGGAAATTATCATCGGCAAACAGCGTAACGGTCCTACGGGTCATGTTAAGCTCACCTTCCAGAAAAAATATACCCGCTTTGTCGATACCCCGACATACAACAAAACTGAAATTGTTTATGAAAATATTGATATGAGTGATGCCGAAATGGAGGTGACACCCAACGTTTCTATGCCGACCATATGACACTGGAACGACCGCAACTCTTTACCACCCGACGCGATATACTGCTCTTTGGCAGTTTGTGTCTTGTTATTTTTTCACTCTCACTGCTACAGCGCTATGAAACATTTCGTCACCTGAAGCAGTTTGATGATGCCGTCATAGACGTTACCGTACTCAAACAGTACCTAAAACATCGTGAAGGTCGCTCCTACTATGTGCTTAAACTTCGCGGTGACTACGGAACGTTCTATACCTCGGCATCGCCACATATTCGGCATCTTCTCGGCAGGACCCTGCGCCTGAAGGTCTGGGTGAATCGCTACAGCTTTTATGATCAACTCAGCGGCGGGTATCTTCCTTCTAAAATCATCAAAGTCTATCGCCATCTCAACGCAAAAACCATACTTGCCCATGCCATTGCAGCACAACACGAAAGCCCCCTGATCGGTGAACTATACGGCGCCCTTTTTACGGCACTTCCCATGAGCCAGTCCCTCCAAAAACAGCTCTCAACCCTGGGCATTAGCCACCTGCTTGCCATTAGCGGCTTTCATCTGGGGTTGATTTCGGCACTGCTTTACTGGCTGCTGCGCCCGCTGTATCGTCTATGTCAAGAGCGCTATTTCCCCTACCGCAGTGCTCACCGCGATCTGTTTGTTCTGGTTTTTGTGGTCATTAGCGCATATCTCTACTTTTTAGGACTGCTCCCTTCGCTTCTGCGTGCCTACACCATGCTGCTTATCGGTTTTATTCTCTTTGACCGGGGCATGGAAGTTCTCTCCATGCAGACGCTGTTTCTCACGGTCATGCTGCTGCTTGCCCTGATGCCGACCCTGCTCCTGTCACTGGGATTTTGGCTTTCGGTAGCGGGAGTCTTTTATATTTTTGTCTACCTCATCTATTTTCAGCATAGCAAAACACACTACAACCTCATCGGGGTCGCTATTTGGGTCTATCTGATGATGCTGCCCGTCTCACTCTATATCTTTGAAAATTTCAGTCTCTACCATCCTTTTTCCGTTGTGGCAAGCATTCTCTTTTTGCCTTTTTACACCCTCACTTCGGTTTTACATGTATTTTCTCAAGGAGCGCTTTTTGATGAGTACCTGTTACACTATTTACAATGGGGCAACCACCCGCGCATACTGACACTGCCGTACTATATCATCATCGCGCATCTCATACTCTCACTGCTGGCACTGCGCTACCGATACGCAGCCATTGCGCTATTGCCGTGGTCGCTGCTGATATTTGCAGGCGCGATCCATCATATAACATAGCTTTAACCCGTATATGAAAATAATCCATGAGAGATAGATCCACAAAAAAAAGAAGAGCAAAATAGAAAAAGAGCCGTAGATGGTAGCATAGGCATCGTTGTAGAAGACGTAATAGACAAAAAGCCCCTTGGCAAAACTCAGCACAAGTGATGTGATAAAAGAGCTAATGAGTGCCGAACGGGTATGTACCTGTGTGTTGGCAGAGATCTTGTAGAGCAGAAAAAAAAGTGCCCAGACAATCAGATAGGGAAAGATCGCCACCAGGTTGATCCATGCCGATACCTCATACTCGCTCATGAACGTCGCGAGTTTACTCGAAAGATAAAACGAGACAATGAGTGCCATCGGCGTGAGTGTAAGCATGGTCCAATACGTCGTAATACTCTCCCAAAAGCCGCGGTTTTTGGTATGGAATATTTTGTTGACGATGTACTCGTAGTTTTGAAAAAAGAGCAATGAGGCAACCACGATCATACTAAAACCGATCACGCCAAGCTTGACCGAATTTTGTAAAAAGCCGTCAATATGTTTGGCAACGGCTTCGGAGTTGACCGGCATCAGATTGCTGAAAATAAAACTTTTAATATTGTCATAATACTCTGAAAAACTCGGCATATTGGTCACAATGGTAAGCACAATCAACAGCAGCGGAATAATGGTAAAGATGGTGTAAAAGCTCAGACTCGATGCGTAAAAGGTCAGCTCTTTATCGAAAAAGCGTCTCAAAAAAAAACGCAAATGACGATAGAGCCGATGCATATGCATGTTAATGCAGCCCCATTTTAGAAGGGTTTAAAATATTGTTCGGATCAAACGCCTGTTTAATATCTTCAAACAGCTGCATCTCTTCATCGGTAAATGCCATCTTCATATATGGCGCTTTTGCCAGACCGATACCGTGCTCACCACTGAGAGTTCCACCCAAATCAATGGTTGCCTGAAACACCTCTTCAATGGCCTTGTAGGCAATTTTGACCTGCTCAGGGTCACTGCCGTCAACCATCACATTCGTGTGCACATTGCCATCACCCGTATGTCCGAAACAGGGGATTTTAATGTCGTACTTGTCGGCAATGGCATAAAACGCCTCCAGCAGCTCCGGCAGTACCGCACGCGGTACGGTAACATCCTCATTGAGCTTTTTACTGCCGTACACCGAGAGTGAGGGCGAGGCATTACGGCGGGCAAACCACAAATCGGCTGCCTCACGCTCATTTTGAGCAATTTTAAACTCACTGCAGCCGTTGGCTTTAAATACGTTTTCAATCTGTGCAAGCTGAAAATTGAGATCATCTTCCAAATTACCGTCAACATCGGTCACCAAAATGGCACCCGCATCCACAGGAAGTCCCTTTTTAAACGTCTGCTCGACCGCACGAATGGTCAAGTTGTCCAAAAACTCCATGGCAACCGGTGTCACACCGCTTGCCATGGTCTTGTAGACCGCTGCCATAGCACTGTTGACCGAGTCAAAAATACCCATTGCCGTTTTGGTCATTTTCGGCTTGGGAATGAGTCGCAGCGTCACTTCCGTGATCACGGCAAGGGTACCTTCTGAAGCAATTAAAATACCGGCAATATTGTAACCGGCAACATCTTTAATGGTACGTTTTCCCGCTTTGATAATATCGCCGTTGGCACGTACGGCACGTATTGCCATGACATAGTCTTTGGTAATGCCGTATTTTGCCGCACGCATCCCACCGGCATTTTCACTGACATTACCGCCAATAGTCGAGTACTCCTGACTTGCCGGATCGGGCGGATAAAACAGCCCCACCTCTTCAACAGCGCGCTGCAGATCCATATTGATTACACCGGGCTGGACAATGGCAACCATATTTTGCATATCTATCTCTAAAATCTGATTCATATGTTTCTCAAACGCCAGTACCACTCCACCGCTGCTGGGCAGTGCTCCGCCGGTAAAACCGCTTCCCGCACCGCGTGGTACCACAGGGATGCGATGAATGTTGCAATATTTTAAAATATCACTGACATCCTGTTCGTGACGCGGGAAAAGTACGGCATCGGGTTCAAAACGCTCCCGTGTCGCATCATAGGAGTAGGCAAGAAGGTGGGCTTTGTCACTGTAGACATTTGCGTCACCCAACAACGAAATAAAATAGTGGTTATGCGTCGCTCTCATTTAAAGCTCCTTGCTTGAGACGGACGTACTCTGACGCCACTTCTGAAATAGCGCATTGCTCTGATTGCGCCCCTCTATGAGATGAAAATAGTAGGGCTCATACGCTCGCATCGGGCTGCTGCCCGCTCCCCACCATGCCTCGCGAATATGTTCTATGCGAGAATAAAACGGCACCTGAACGCCCGATGCCTCATGGGGTAAGGGTGTCGTTTGCAAGACCTGAAAACTGTGGCAATCAAGAGTAAAAAGGCTCTTTTGCGTGTAGATATAAAGCAGTCCTACGGTGGCGGCATCACAAAAATCCTGAATATCTTCTTGCAGCGGCGTAGGATGACCCCGTTCTGAAAGCATCGCGGCAAAAAGATCGGGGCTGATCCATGAAATATTCTCACCCTTTGAGGTGACATGATGGTAAATCTCACGATTGGGCGCTATCAGCAGTGCCCGATTGTAAGCAAATGCCAACTGTACTTCATCACCCGCTTTGGGAGTCCATGTTCCTTTGGGAAGCGCATGCTGTTTCAGCCCGTCATACGTCGAAAAAGCGAGGGTCGCCTCGTTGTGTTCCGAATCGACCGCTACAACAACGGCCTGAGCAATAATCGCACTGTGCGCATCATTAAAATGACGCACAACAAAACCGCTGATTCCCTCTTGTAGGGTACCGATTTTAATGACTCCCTGCTGTCCATCGACATGGTGCAGGGGTGCTTTAATTAACGATGCCCAAACTATAGAAAGCGGCACCAATAGCAATAACACTAAACGCAAACATCACCTCATCATTGAAAAATAAGAGTTATTATACAATGATAAACTTTTGTATAAGTGAATTTTTGCTACCCTTTCAAAAATTAATTTACTGAGATATCTATGAGCCGCTTCTTATTTCTAATCCTCATTCCGCTTCTGTTGAGCGGTGCGTATGTTGAGCATTTCAAATGGCCGAAAAATGAAAGTTTTTTGGTCTTTTTGGAGAACAACCGCCTGCCGCAATCGATCTATTACGAGATGGACAAAGAGGATCAAAAGCTGGCCGAAGAGATCCGTGCCGGATTTTCATGCCAAAAGCTCTTACGCGAGGACGGTACCATTGAGCAGATTCTCATTCCCATCAGTGATGAACTGCAATTACATGTCAAACAGAATTCTCAGGGACAATACTCTGTAGAACCCATCCCCATTATTTACGATGAAACCCGACATGAAGCCCTGAGCATCGAGATACAGAGCAATCCGTCGATTGATATTAAACAAGCGACCAACTCCTACCGTGTTGCCAGTATTTTCAGCAATGCCTTTAAGAAGTCTCTGGACTTTACCGCACTGCAAAAAGGAGACAAGCTGGTGATGGTGTATGACCAGAAATACCGTTTCGGAAAACCTTACGGTATGCCGATTCTACAGGTCGCCATGATTGAAATACGTCACCGATACCATTACATGTATTTGGGTCCGGACGACAACTATTACAACGAAAAAGGCTCTCAGGTTGACAGTTTCTTACTCGGTTCACCGATTCCGGGTGCACGCATCAGTTCCAAATTTACCAAACGGCGGTTTCACCCCATCTTAAAACGGTGGCGTGCCCATCTGGGTATTGACTATGCTGCGCGCAGCGGTACCCCCATTCGCTCTGCGGGCAACGGGCGTATTATCTCTGCGGGCTACTCACGCGGTTACGGCAATGTCACCAAAATTCGCCACAGTGGCGGTTACGTCACACTCTATGCGCATCAAAAATCGTTTCGCCGCGGCTTTAAACGGGGCAAAACCGTTAAAAAAGGGCAGGTAATCGGCTATGTCGGTTCTACCGGAATGTCTACCGGAGCGCATCTGCATTTCGGTCTGTATAAAAACGGACGT
>QNZR01000097.1 GCA_003978475.1 Sulfurimonas sp. | reverse complement strand
TTAATGTGCAGCATTCTCGCAACGGAAAAGTCAAGCACTTCAAATAAAAATCCCGGCATGACATACTGAATTGCCGCAACCAAACCAAAAAGAAGTTGTGCGCCAAAAAGAATCGCAGCAAAAGTAAAATACCATGTTGCCAACTGTTTGGATTCACTTCCAACACCTGTTAAATGATTACTTGCCATGAACTGCTCCTTCTATTTTTCCAAAGTTTCTTGGGAAACCGTTAGTATCAATGGATGACATGTGCTTCAAAAAGGCAACCAGACCTTTTGCTTCTTCAGCAGTAATACCGAGATTTGGCATCATACGAGCATGCGTAGGATACTTGGAAGGGTTCTGTAAAAACTCTGCCATAGCCTCTTCTTTGGTATTTTTACCTGTCATTGACTGCATAGAACCATCGGGTCCCCATTGTGGATCCAGCCATGCTTTTGTAAGATCCGGTGCATAATATGCGCCATTTCCAAGAAGTGTATGACAGTTCATACAGTTTTTAACCTGTGAACCCAGTTTTCCCAAATGCAGTAATTCGCCTGCTTCCTCTTCGGACCAGTCATCCCGCCCAAAGAACATTTCCTTTTCTTGAAACAAAGACATTCCCTGACCGTCATTTCCACCAATAATAGGTACTTCATGCCCCCGTTTTGTACTCATTTCATAAGTAATTTTATAGTTAATAACCGTAGGACCCGGTACCCTTTTGGTTACACCATTTTTCAAGTCCGCATCTGTTCCTATTGTTATTTGTGCCATCGTATCAAACGTTAACCAAATTAATAGTACCGATGCAAACCCTGTAATCCAAGCTGCTGAACGTTGCCAGAAGCGATTATCACTCCATACAGATCTCTTAGCCACGTGTACTCCTCTTATTTTGTTGTAAAATATACATTTTCTTAATGCTCATTATCTCTATGAACACGATCTTGCATATAATAAACTGCATGCGGAAGTAATAACAACCCAATTGCAGCAATTACTAACGCCTTAGCTGTAAAATCCCCGACGTGCATCAAGCTTCCCATAATGTAAAGACAGTAGGCCGTGAGCATCCAAAATAAATAGGCAAAAGGCATTGCCCATTTTTTTAGTATGTTAACTTTTACAGCCGTATATATACCAACGTAAAATCCTCCAAATACTAAAACAAGTGCCGAAGATACAAAAATCGGTAGAAAATCGTCAAGTGCGATTTCAGGTCTGATTACTGATGGATCAATCATTTTGAATCTCCTTTGAGTGTCGTAGATTGTAAGAATTGTAAGTAGTTTAATATGTTTCATTTGAAAAATAATTGATATACATCAATTATGAGAGTTAATTTAAATATTTTAAAAAAGATTTAGATTTTATGTCAATTTTTGACAATATGCCAGTTTTTATTAAGATTAGCTGTTAGTAATTATTTAGATTTTTGACTGAATGGTAATTTTGGTTGCTTCAAAAAGTTCCGCTGCTTTTTTTACCATAGGTTCTTGAAGAAGATCGGGAGTGTTTAATGCTACTGCAGCGTCATCATGATCGCTGCTCACACAGCTGGCATTGCCGGTCTCATTCTCTTCAATCATAGAGAGCGCTTCAGGAACGTCGTGCGTATTGGGTTGCGGTGAAGGTTCTTCCGCTGTTTTGGTACAGGGAATGGATTGTATTTTGGTATCAAACCCAAAGACTTCCTGAACAAAATATTTAATGACGCTGTAACCGTGACGTAATTGTGCCTTACAGCTCTCATTGGCACAGCTTTCCCACGTCAGGAGCTTGTCTTCAAAAGAGACAAAATGTATCTGTTCTTGAAAGCATGTTCCCAAATCACTGCTGCGATCCATAATGAGATTGCACAGGGTCTCAAACTTTTTTCGATGATCACTTGAGGCATCGTCGGTCTGTGTCGTTGCAGAGGTTGCAGCAGGAGGATTGACCGCTTGCTCTTTTGTGGTTTCGTTGTGCATGACAGGCATCGCAGCAGGACGTTTAATTTCAGACTCAAGGGATTCGATCATCTGATCAATTTCTTTAATACGCAATGCTTCAATCATCTTAAAGAAGAGCAGACTCAATACAAAAGTGCTTTCGGCGTTGATGGCAAACAACGATTTGGAATCACTTAAAATTCGAAACCATCGCTCAAGAATCAGTGTGGAGTAGTTCGGATCCCGCTCATAGAGTCGTTCTTTTAAAAAAGCAATCAATTCATCGACAACCATCTCTGCTTCATATTCTTCAAGTTGTTTTAAGTAGTCAATAACCGCAGCATGGTCCCGGGAAAAAATAGCACGAAAAACTGAAGCAATAAACTCCGGGTCAACCAGACCGAGCATGGTGGTGACGGTTTTGATATCCACATAGTTTTTAGAGTAGATAATGGCTTGATCGAGCAGCGTCAAGGTGTCACGTAAGCTTCCCGAACCACTTCGTGCCAACATCACCAACGCATCATGTTCATATTCAATTTGTTCTAAATGTAAAATATGGGTAAGGTGCTGAACAATATTTTGACTGGATATTTTTTTAAAACGAAAATGCTGTGTTCGGCTTAAAATAGTTGCAGGCAGTTTTAACGGATCGGTAGTAGCCAAAATGAATTTAACATACGGAGGCGGCTCTTCGAGTGTTTTAAGCAAAGCATTAAATGCCTCTTTGGTGAGCATATGAACTTCATCGATAATGAAAATTTTGAAGCGTGCAGCCGAGGGTTTATACCGGGTATTTTCAATTAAATCACGAATATCATCTATCTTTCGGCTTGATGCCGCATCCATCTCAATAATATCAATATGGCGGTTCTCATCCGCCATAGTACAGTGGGTACATTCGCCACACGGCTTGGAGGTGGGTCCCTGGTCACAGATGAGTGCTTTAGCAAAGATGCGTGCGGTAGATGTTTTTCCCGAACCGCGAAGTCCTGAGAGGAGGTAGGCATGAGAGAGACGATTGGAGTCGAGAGCAAGTGAGAGTGTTTGGGTGATACTCTCTTGTCCAATAAGTTCTTCAAAGGTATTGGGACGGTATTTTCTGGCTAATACTTCAGATGTCGGTTTCATTATGATCATGCCTCATGGTAAATACAAAATTGTAGCATATTGCACTATAAAGCGAGCCATTTTTTGGCAACCTTCTTGAGTCCTTCCGGGTTTTCAGAAGCAAAAAATTTTAATTCGGTAGTTGTAAATTTTTGATGAAAATCGTAATGCTGTTGTAGGTATTGCACCATGGCTTCACCCGAATGAATCATGGTGCTTTGATGATGAAAGTACTGTTTGATGGCATGAGCGATGAGCGGAAAATGGGTACAGCCCAAAATAATGGCATCGGGGGTTTTGATATCATGAAAATAGTACTCCATAGCTGCTTGAAGCAGTGGACCTTCATTAATGTTCTCTTCGACCATTGGAACGAAAAGTCCGGTAGCTTTGGAGGTAATATTGGTAAAACCTTGTGCGCGCAAAGGGTCTTCATAGGCTCGTGAAGCAATGGTTGCCTGAGTACCGATAATGAGAATTTCAGCCTCAAAAGAGTGCAGTGCATTTGCTGTGGCAATAATGCCGGGTTTGACCACACCGGCAATGTCGAAACCGGAAGATTCACGCATGTCATCCAGAGCATAGGCGCTGACGGTGTTACATGCGGTAATGAGCAGGTCAATATCAAAATTTTTAAAAAATTCAACCGCTTCCAAAGCATAACGGGTAATGGTGTTTTTATCTTTGACGCCGTAGGGTACTCGCGCGGTATCGCCAAAATAGACAATCTCTTCAAAAAGTTGGTGTTCCAAAAGTGATTGGACAACACTCAGTCCACCGACACCGCTGTCAAAAACACCGATTTTCATCTTATTGGGCGTTCATGCTTTCTAAAAATTCGGTATTGGTTTTCGTCTTTTTCATGGTATTGTAAAGAAATTTCAGTGCTTCGACTTCATCATCTTGTTTATGCAGCATTGAGCGTAAAATAAAGACTTTTTGTAAAATCTCCGGACTAATAAGGAATTCCTCTTTGCGGGTACCGGATTTTAAAATATCAATAGCCGGGTAGATACGACGTTCGGCAATTTTACGACTAAGTACCACCTCGGAGTTTCCGGTACCTTTAAACTCTTCAAAAATAACCTCATCCATGCGGCTTCCTGTTTCAACCAGAGCTGTTGCAATAATAGTCAGACTGCCCCCTTCTTCAATATTTCGTGCCGCTCCAAAGAAACGCTTGGGTTTATGCAGGGCATTGGCATCGACTCCACCGCTGAGTACTTTACCGCTTGAGGGAGTCACGGTATTGTAGGCACGAGCCAAACGGGTAATGGAGTCCAGTAAAATAATAACGTCTTTACCCAGTTCAACATGACGCTTGGCACGCTCTATTACCATTTCGGCTACTTTGACATGATTTTTTGCCGGCATATCAAATGTGGAACTGTAAACCTCTCCCTTGACAGAACGCTCCATATCCGTGACCTCTTCGGGACGTTCGTCGACCAGCAGTACCATTAAGTCGGCATCGGGATGGTTAGCGGCAATGCCGTGAGCAATCTCTTTTAAGAGTTCTGTTTTTCCTGAACGCGGTGGTGCGACGACCAGACCTCGTTGTCCCTTTCCAATAGGTGAAAACAGATCCATCATGCGTCCGGTAAGTCTGTTTTCACCATATTCAAGTTTAAGCTGTTCAAGTGCGTAAAGCGGTGTGAGGTTTTCAAAGAGAGGACGTTTTTTACTCTCTTCAGGCGGCATATAGTTAATGGCTTCAATTTTGAGCAGTGCATAGTAACGCTCCTGCTCTTTGGGTGGGCGAACCTGACCGGTCACGATATCTCCGTTACGAAGGGCAAACCGTTTAATTTGGGTACCGGAAACATAAGCGTCATTTAAGGAGTCACTAAAGCTTTTGTCAATGGAGCGTAAAAAACCGTAACCGTCGGGCATGACTTCTAGAATACCGGTAAAGAGAATAAAACCACCTTTGGCTACCTGTGACTTCAAGATTTCAAAAATAAGATCCTGACGCTTGAGCTCTTGGGGATGTTCAATGTTGAGTTCGAGTGCAAGGTTCACCAGTACTTCAAGAGATTTGGTACGGAGTTCTTCTATGGTTAGCCCTTCAACAGGAACATGAGTGCGAGATTTAGAGTTTTTATGGTTGCGTTTGGGTTCGCTCATATTGTGATTACCTTAATATGTGAAAGTATGTATTGCAGAAATTACTGTAGACCCATCTGAAAGAATGAATTTATGGAAAGCATTTTACAACGTTTTTATATGCTGTGTCAAGGGCGCCGAATCATGGCGCCGCTTTACAGAGCTTTAGGGGTGTCATAAGATTGCCGTTAATATTCAAGCAGACAAGACAGTTGTTATCGAGGTATTCGTTAACCAGATAGGCGCTATCATTAATGTGCAGCACCTTTCCATCGCGGCTCAAACCCCACTCGCCACCGGCTCGTACGGTACCGTTGGCATCTAAGATATGGGTGCTGATTTTGGCGTCTTTAACACCGTATTCCGATATGTTCCATGTTCCCACAACAGGATAGTTGCCATAGGTATAATTACCGAATTTGACATTAGCGGAATAGATGCCCAAATTGTTGGTTTCTCCTGTAATGTCCTGATCGTGGCACAGTTTGAGTTCTTCATTGCCAAAAGCACTGTGCTTGACTTTGTAACACGATGTATCGCTGCCAAAAATACCAACATAAGTCAGTGTGCCTTCATGCTCAACCGTGATTTTGGTACCATCACGATCAATACCCCACGCTAAGGTATAATACTCCTGTTTTTTATTGAGCGGCTGCGCAAAACCGTTGCCGGAAAATTGGTAACCGAACAGATACGTATTGTAATACATCAGATTTCTATCCCGTTTGGCATAGAGACTCCACGTGCCCTCGACGAGTGTTTCATTGTCTCCAAACTCCAGATCAGCACCAAAACAGCCCAATGTACTCTCATCGTTTAAATTACATGTATTGACGGCATTGGGTTTAAAATCAGTATTGATAGTGGTGTCGCTCTCCTCTTCAATCGGTTCGCAACCGCTAAACAGCAGGAGCAACAGGAGTAATGATAGAATATATTTCATAAGAATTCCTTGATGATATTATGTCAGCACATGGCCGACAAACTTGCTCATATTGTCCAAGACATCGCCGCCACGGCGAAAGCCCAACCCGCAAGCTTCATAGGCGAAGAACACGCCGGCCTGATATTTGTTTCCCTGAGTATCAGCAGGAAAATCGACAAACTCCTGATAGAGTGCCTTGTAGTTTTCGTAGGGTCCCTCAGTGCTATAACTGACATTGCCGTCGGCTTCAATGATCTTTGTATTGGCTCCTTCACGACCAAATACCCGTTTTTCAACCTGCTTAATGCCTTCAAGCGGTTCAAAAGAGGTTGGAAGAAGGTAGGGCGAGTCGGGAAAAAGCTGTTTAAGGATACACATGATTCCTTTGGATTGAAAAAGTAAGGTGTAGGCCGGATTGAGAATGATGGCCTTTTGGTTATTCATGATACTAGTAAGCGTGACGGCAAGTTCAGGCTCATCGGTTCCAATATCTTCCCAGGGGTAGAGTTTAAACCAGTATTCATAAGCATTGTCATCGGAATCAAAAATACCCTCATCATTAAAATGGACGTGTTGTAGAAATTCAAAAGCAGTATTGAATCCGGCATCCGTTGCTATTTGGCGCAGTAGTTTGGTAGTCATCTCCTCTTCATCACTGCCCTCTACCGATGAGAAAAGAATTTTCCATCCGTCATAGCGTTCATCAAAAAGCGCCGTATCCTCAGTGAGCGTAATGAGACGTTTGAAATTTTCCTGAATGGCTTCATAGATGGTATTGAACTGGCGTGCTTCATCCATATGGTTGTGTTTTAGCAGTGCCCATTGCAGTACGGCACTCTCATAGAGTCCTGTGGGGGTGTCGGCATTGAACTCAATGAGTTTGATTGGCTGACCGTCAATTCCGCCGGCAAAATCAAAACGTCCGTAGATATGCCAGTGTACATCATTTTCCCAGCTTTTTTTGATGCTTTCTATGAGGTTAAAAGGAATACCCAGCTCAAAAAAGAGATCATTTTCAATGACATATTCTGCCGCTTCCACGTACATATCATAAAGCTCATTGGCCGCGTTGTAATACGCCATAGCTTCGGCATCACTGACACACACCAGTGTATCGGCAACATATTTGCTGCCGTCGGTATCGGTATGCCATGTAAAACCGAGTTCGTCAAGAGAGGCGTCATTAAGAGGCTCTACTGTTTGTAGTTTAACCGCCAAAAAAACCTCCTCGTGATTTGGAGGCTCCTGAACGAGAACCTCCAAAAAAACTTTTTTTCCCACTGCTTTTAGCCGTTGACTTTCCTCCCGAAGCCGATCGGCTGTAGGCAGATTTATTGACACGATTGGAGTGCTGCTTAAAATTTTTGTTATTCATGAGTGCATTACCAATCATATTACCCAATAGTGATCCGGCGGCTACGGCAAGAATCGTGCCGGCAAGTCCCATTCCCGCATCGCCCCCCGAAGGAGCGGCATTGAGTTCGGAACTGCCCTGCTGCATCTTTTCATATTCCTGTTGGGCAAGGGCTTTCATTTCTGATTCGTTCATAAAACGCTCGGTAATATTGCCGTTTTCATCACGTTCCCGAATGATAGCTCTACTGGCTCCTTCGGTAGGGAGTTCTTCAATAACAACATAGGTTCCATTGGGCTGTTGTTCAATAACCAAAAATTTATTTTGTGCCTCTTCCTGGGGTGCTTCACAGCCGCTGAGCACACTCATGACCGTAATACCGACGGAGCCTAGGAGTATGTTTGAGCCGATAGTCGAAATATGTTTCACGGTTTTATATCCTTTTTTGTAATAGTAATGATACGTTGAAGGTCATTGTCATACATGTAAATTTCGTTTCTACCATCGTAGTATATATCACCATGGTAAATATGGCGACCGTCAAAGAGACGCTGTTTGGGCTTCATGAATACCATTTTTGCCGCCTGCTCACCCCATGCAGGGATAATATTGAGCGCTATGACCCCGGCAAACAGGACGCCTAAAAGCAGGGCAGTGAGTGTCATGTTTTTAAAATAGATGGTGAAATAACCTAAAATTATGGTACCGGCAAGGTACCAAAAGCCGTTTTGGTTATCGGCAAAGAGAATATTATAATACAGATCAATCCCATAGCGGTCAATATAGTGCAGTTTAAAACTTAAAAAAAGAAAAAAATCGAGGATAAATGTAAAGAACATTCCTGAAAGCAGTGCCAGTACCAGTTTGCTCATCGCAATTTCCTTCGTTTTTTCTTTCCGAGTTGCACAATCCGCGAGGGACTCTCTTCTGTCAGACCGCGAGAGTCCTGGACAATTATATCACTATTACGGATACAAAACTCTTTATCGTAACGGTGAGTGCTTTGGTTGGCTGATGTAGAGTACATAAAGCGAAAGCGTTTAAGAAGTCGGTTGTGTTCTGCATCGTACACAATACGAAAGGCACGACCTTTAGAGATAAAGGTGCACTTTTTCGTTCGCCGCAGCATAGACTTGTACCGGTTGGGAATATGGGAATGGTCTGTTTTAAATGCCTGTAATGACGGATAAACTTTAAGAAACGGTTTATGCGATTGGCGTTGCTTGATGGCACGTAATTTAGCGGCATCTTGTGAAAGGAAGCCGACAGTGGTGTCGGTTTGTGCCAAAAACACCCACTGTGTCATGCTAGTCTAAATAGTCTTGAAGTGCCTGCGGACGATTCCATGAATCATTGCCAATGTGAGAAAGTGCGGCAATGGTCGCCCGTGCGGCTGAGAGAGTGGTAAAGTAAGGAATTTTCCGACTCAATACAATCTGTCGAATGACAATGGCATCTTTCTTGGAAGTGTTGTTGTCTGAGGTGTTAATGGCCATATGAATCTCACCGTTTTTCATGGTATCTTCAATATTGGGGCGACCTTCGGAGATTTTAAGGACACGTTCACACGGAATGCCGGCTGCTTCAATCACTTTCTGAGTCCCTCCGGTTGCGACCAGAGTAAAGCCATTTTCGTGTAAGCCGCGTGCAATTTCGGGAGCATGTTTTTTGTCCATATCGATGAATGATAAAAAGCAGGTGCCGCTGGTTGGAATAATATTGCCTGCCGCCATCTGGGATTTTGCAAAGCTGACACCGAAGTTGGAGCTGATTCCCATGACCTCGCCCGTTGATTTCATCTCCGGTGAGAGTACCAGATCGGCACCGTAGAGCTTATTAAACGGAAAGACCGCTTCTTTAATGGCAACATGACCTTTTAGACGCGGCTTTAAGACACCGTTATCTTCAATGACGACGCGGTAGTGGTCATAAAAGGCCAGTGCATCGCTGATATTTTCACCCATCATGACCCGCGTTGCCACTTTGGCCAGGGGTATACCGGTGGCTTTGGAGACAAAGGGAACGGTACGTGAGGCTCGGGGATTGACTTCAATCAGGTAAATTTCATTTTGAAAAATGGCATATTGGATATTGAGTAATCCCACGACACCCAAACCAAGAGCAATCTGTTTGGTCTGCTGCTCCACTTCGCTAATCAGGGCATCAGAGAGGTTGACCGGTGGCAGTGAACAGGCGCTGTCGCCTGAGTGAATGCCGGCCTCTTCAATATGTTGCATGACCGAACCAATATAGACGTTGCTACCGTCAGAGATGGCATCAACATCCAGTTCAATAGCCTGATCTAAAAATTTATCTACGAGTACCGGCGCATCATTACTGACGGAAACGGCTTCGTCCATGTATTTATTGAGTTCGTCTTCGTTATAGACAATACGCATAGCCCGACCGCCCAGAACAAATGAGGGGCGTACTAAAACAGGGTAGCCCAGGGTCGCCGCAATGACTACTGCCTGCTCTTTGGTGGTTGCCAAGCCGTTATCCGGCTGTTTAAGGTGATGGGCTTTGACAAAAGCAGAAAATTTCTCTCTATCTTCAGCCAAGTCAATTACCAGAGCAGATGTGCCCGAAATCTTGGCGCCGATAGCCGTGAGCGCATTGGCAAGTTTTAACGGTGTCTGCCCTCCAAAGTGGACAATAATGCCATCGGGCTGTTCGTGGTCAATGACTTCGCGAACATGTTCAAAGTCAATCGGTTCAAAATAGAGGACATCGGAGGTATCGTAATCGGTCGATACCGTTTCCGGATTACAGTTGTACATAATGGTCTCAATGCCCATATCTTTGAGCGCAAAGGCAGCATGAACACAACAGTAGTCAAACTCAATTCCCTGTCCGATACGATTGGGACCGCCACCGAGAATCAGTACCTTTTTAGTATCACTGTGACGATTTTTTTTCTCTGGAACTTTAGTGACATTGGTGGTGGAGTACAGGTAGGGTGTGAGTGCCTCAAACTCTGCGGCACAGGTGTCAACTTCATTATATTCAAGTGAGATCCCCAGTTTTTTTCGTGCCGTATAGACATCATTTTCACTGAGCGTGACGCGAGAGTTTTTGGTGATGAGACGGGCAATGTTTTTATCGGAAAATCCATCGATCTTAATCTTGCGCAGTTGTGTTTCATTGTGTAAAAGGTCAATATCAATGTGCTGCTCGGCGTTTACAAGTTCTTCTATCTGGTAAAGGAACCACGGATCAATGGCACACAACTCAAACATCTCATCGATGCTCAAACCACGTCGAAAACCTTCAGCAACATAGAGCATCCGTTCGGCGTTGGAGCGGCGAATTTCATGCTTGATAAATTCCAGATCAGCATCAATGGGATCAAAACCGCAAAGCCCCGTCTCTAAGGAACAGAGAGCCTTTTGCATAGACTCTTTGAAGGTGCGCCCGATTGCCATCACTTCGCCGACAGACTTCATGCTCGTAGAGAGCGTA
>QNZR01000188.1 GCA_003978475.1 Sulfurimonas sp. | reverse complement strand
AAATCATTAATTTTTTCATTTACACTCCTGTTTCTTGTTTTTACAAAGTACCTTGCTTGTTTGGTACCCAACGATACGTACCATTCATAAAGCGCCAAGGCTTTATGATACCCCCAAAACTAGATGCTTTATAAAGTCACCCTATATTCTATATTAAGTTTTTTTAATTTAATATTAACCCTTCATTAAATTATCTAATTAGTCACTCTACGACACATAAAATGCGTAAAATAGGCTATATTCACCTATTGTAGACAATAATTTTTTTCTTTCGGGCTGTCATATTGGGCTGTATCATTAAAAAAGGAGGGATATTATTTGCTATAAGGTCACAATAAAAATTGGAATAAGAAATACCAAAAGTATTTCTTATTACTGTCACACCGAATTTTAGTGAACCTCTTTCCAGATCTCTTTTTTCCAGGCAAGTGCCAAGAGTGCAAAAACCAACATGTAAAGCATAACTTTCCATCCCAGTGATTCGCGATCTGCTTTTTTGGAGTCACCGATCTCTTCCATATAGGTAATGACATCTTCTTGTGCCTCTTCTGTTAAACCGACACGCGGCATTGAGGTTCCGTGAAGAAGATTTTGAGGGTCATTGATGAAACTGTGTAAATAGTGCTCACCACGACTCTTAATATATTGCGACAGATCCGGAGCAGCAGCACCCATATGCTCTTTAAGTACATCACTTGGTGTTAAGGCACTCCAACCGGCGTATGCCATTGAGTGACATCGCCCACAGGCATTAACAAATGTATCACGGTGCTGAGCTTTTAGCTGCTCTTCGATACTGGCTTCATCTGCCACGTCTACTTTAACAGTCGCTGCAACCTGTTGCAAATAAGCTACGATATCCATAATCTCTTGAGAACTCATCCAATTATATGCCGGCATAGGATATGTTTTACCGCTCTCAGCCGAGTATTTATGCGATAAGTGCGTTGCCACTACCGGATCATAAATAAAATTCGCCAGATAGTTGGTCTCATAAATTTTTCCGGCCGTACTCAAATCCGGTGGTACAACACCATACGATGCCGCCGCATCGGCATCGGGCATCATCTTAGCAAAACCGGCAGACTCTATGGAGTGGCAAGCCACACAATTAGCTTCTACCAGTGTTTTACCATTGACGGCATTGCCCTTAACTTTTTTAACATTTTTCAAGTCACTGAACTTATAATCTGCCGGCGCCGGCTCCGGGTGCATAATGTGATGCGCATACGGCTCAATCCCATAATAGGTTATCAGAACCAAAGCCGTAATGGTCGCTAGAATTCTCATCTCTTTCATTATTCACCTCCTACTTTTTTTGCTTCCATTTTTGTAATAACCGGAAGCACTGCAAACAGAATTAAAAATGTCATTGATGAGAAGAATCCTACCCATGCATTTATCCCTGTCGGTGGTAATTTACCGTAAATAGTCAATACGATCAAGTCAGCAATCAACAACCAGAACCAATATTTAAAATAGGGACGTTGATTTGCCGGTTTCACCAATGGCGAACGATCTAACCACGGGAATACCAGGAAGATACCGTTGGCAATAGCAAAGGCAATCAGACCCAAATCTTTACCGGAAATTCCCGCTATTTCAAAGAAGAAACCACGCAACACTTCATACGACCATAAAAAATACCACTCGGGGTAAATATGTGCCGGGGTTTTCAGACCATCAGCCTTATCGAAGTTAATGGCATCCATAGCAAACCCGTAGTGATAGAAAACCAGATAGAAAAAGAAGATCATAAAGAAGCCAAGAACCATAAAGTCTTTAGACAAAAATACCGGCCAAAATGGCACGACTTTCGACTCTTTTTTATTGCCCGCCAAATATTTTTCCGCTTCTTCATCAAAATCAAAGAACTCACCGTCTTCATTGTTGACATGAGGAAAACGCAATGCATAAAAGTGAAATGCAATAGCTCCCAATATTGCCAATGGAATCAACAGTACATGGAGCATAAAGAAACGTGTCAGCGTCGCATCGGAAACATAGAAGTTACCACGAATCCAGACAACCAGTTCATTGCCGATAAAAGGTATACCGCCAAAAATCTCGGTAATAACATACGCTGCCCAGTAACTCATCTGACCCCATGGAAGCATATAACCGCTAAATCCTTCTGCCGAGAACAGCACAAAAAGCAACATTCCCGAAAGCCAGATCATCTCGCGCCCTTTTTTGTACGAGCCGTAATAGATGCCGGTAAACATGTGGATATAGATAACCAGGAAGACCACCGATGCGCCTACGGCATGTATGTGTCTGAAAAGCCACCCATAGCCCACTTCTTGCATAATGGTATAGTTAACACTGTCAAATGCCATATTGACATCAGGTTTGTAATACATGAGCAGAAAAATACCGCTGATCAGCAGTATTTTAAATAACATGATTAGAATAACACCCATGGCCCATAGAAAGTTGATTTTTTTCGGAATCCAATACTCCGACATCATCACTTTATATAAGTTGGTGACACCAAGACGCTGATCGAACCACTCTAGAGTAGATTCTGCTTTTTTAAATTCTGCCATCGTACTCTCCTTACGCTTTTGCTGTCAATTTTTTGTACTCTTCACCCTCTTCTCCCAAAACCAATGTCGTGCCATCAATTTTAAAAGGAGGAATGTCGAGCGGACGCGGAGGAGGACCAAAAACATTAACACCGTCAGCAGTGAATTCACCGCCGTGGCATGCACATTTAAAATCTTTTGTATCTGGGCGATAGGCCGGAATACATCCAAGATGGGTACACAAACCGATCATAACTGAAAAATAGTGATCACCGATTTTAACATTGCGACCTTCCGTCGGTTTCATGGCAGCGCTATATTTCAAAAGAAAGATAGGTTTCCCCCGCCATACAACGATTTCAAGTTTATTTTCAACAAGTGAAGATACGTCAACTGTTGTAAAACCGGCTGACATAACACTGGGAAGCGGATCCCAGGTTCTCTTCATTGCAACTAATGAAGCAACTGCTCCAACACCTGCTACTGCACCGAAAGCTTTACCAATAAAGCCTCTTCTGCTCTCATTTGTCATATTTATCTCACTTATGTCTAGGAGTTTAAGGGTCATTATAGATGAATGAGTTTTAATATCTCATAAATTTAAGATTTCTTTTATAAAATGAGTAGATTGGTTACCTTTTTTCTCGATTATTCTATAAGCATTTTGTTCTATTGCCGCAATAGCTGCCGCAATTTTTGGTATATTCAAACCTTCTATAACAGGAACTCCCCACTTTTTAAAAAGTTCCTGAAACTCTCCGGTATGATCCTCCCGTTGAATAAAAATGGGGCGTCCTCCCGATGCCAATGAGTCAAATACTGCCTGCTGTGATGACGTCACTATAATATCACTCTGCTGAATCACCGCATCATACGCATCATTTTCATGAATTTTCTTAAAAAAATCAACTACTTCATCTTCATAATATACAAAATAATAAAACCCTAGCAATAATTCCATATTGAGCGACTGTAGCGCCTCTTTATGTGCCATAACATCTTTATTATAGTCATCATCGCCGTAGAAAAAGGTGATTGCTATGGTTTTGTCAAATGTTCCAAAAAACTTTGATGCCACAGGTATGGCATTGCAAATACCTTCTCCTTCCAAATAAGGAGAGACTAAAAACTCTTTCTCGTGCTTTGTTTCGCTACTGTGATCACTAAAACGGATCACTGTAGAAAAAAAATGCATCATGTCATCCAAAGTGGTCGGGCTGTGTTCATCCGAATCAAAGATGAGTCGATCACCCCGCTTGGCGATATGGGCAATATTTTGCACCACATCAACACCAACTGCACGGCGAAAGCCATAGGCTTTGGCTTCTGAAGCAATACGAAAATCTGAAGTTAACAACGTAATGTCTTCATCACCGAGCTCTTCAATAACCGCCGCTGCACGGCGGAACCGATCGAGTCCGACCCGATGCCCCGTATGCACATAATAATAGGTATTCATGACGCTCCTTTTCCTATCTTGATATAAATCTGCAAAATCTCAATTGCCGCCGGTGTCACGCCGCTAATCTGCGATGCCGCTTGCAGTGTCGGTGGATTGAAATGCTCAAATTTCTCAATCATCTCACAAGAGAGCCCTTTAACGCTGCGAAAATCAAAATCCGACGGAATTTTTACATGTAAATATTTTTTAAGTCGCTCAATATCATCATACTGTTTTTGAACATACCGCTCATATTTGGCTTCAACTAAAATCTCATTTTGTATGTAGCTATCGTAACGAGCCAGTTCAGGTGCAAGCTTAATGAGTTTTTCCAGAGTAAAACTTTTTCGAGCAACAATCTGCGTAGCACGCACTTTATCGGTAATTTTCTCTTCGCCCATAGACTCCAAAAAAGCGATAAATGTTTTATTGGGCGTCAACTCCATACGCTGAAGCAATGCAAAACCGTCGCGGATCTGTTGTTTTTTCTTTTGAGAAGCCTGAAATGCTGCGTCATCGATAAGCCCCAACTCGTAACCGTAGGGAGTTAAGCGTACATCGGCACTCTCTTCGCGCAATAACAAACGATATTCGGCGCGGGAGGTGAACATACGGTAGGGCTCTTTGGTACCTTTGGTAACCAAATCATCAATCATTACCCCAATATATGCCTCATCACGACGCAGTATCAGGGGCGCTTTGTTCTCAAGCGATAACGCGGCATTGATACCTGCCATCAATCCCTGTGCCGCGGCTTCTTCATAGCCTGTCGTTCCGTTAATCTGTCCTGCCAAATAGAGATGTCTGATTTTTTTGGTCTCAAGAGAGTGCTGCAGCTCCGTAGGATCAACGTAGTCATACTCAATCGCATAGCCGTAACGTACAATTTTTGCCGACTCCATGCCCTTGATGGAGTGCACCATTTTCTGCTGAACATCCGGGGGCAGTGATGTACTCATACCATTGATGTAACATTCCGTATTGTCTGCCGTCTGCGGTTCAATAAAAAGATGGTGCCGCTCCTTGTCTCGAAAACGATTAATCTTGTCTTCAATACTCGGGCAGTAGCGTGGTCCGACGCCTTCTATTTGACCCGTAAAGAGCGGAGCACGATGAAAATTGTTTTCAATAATACTATGGGTAGTCTCATTCGTATAGGCAATATAACACGGAAGCTGCTGCTTCTCTTTCGCAAACTGCTCACGCGGTGTTCGAAAACTAAAAGGCGACGGCAAGGCGTCACCGGCTTGCCGTTCCATAACTGAGAAATCTATGGTAGAGCTGTCAATACGGGGACAGGTTCCTGTCTTTAATCGCCCGATACGAAGCCCTTTTTCCTGCAGTGAGCAGGACAGATGCTCCGCTGAAAATTCTCCATAACGTCCCGAAGATTTGGTTGCTTCACCAATATGTACCACCCCGTTTAAAAAGGTACCCGTAGCAAGAATAACCCGGGACGCCTCGTAACGGTTGTGCAAATCACTCATGACACCGACAACCGTGTCGCCTTCAAAAACAAGTGATTCCACCGTCTCTTGAACCAGCTCGAGATTGGGCGTCTTTAAAATGATATTTCTGGCAATAATGCGGTAACGATCCATATCGATCTGCGCACGCGAACCGCGAACAGCAGGCCCTTTGGTAGCATTTAATATGCGAAACTGAATACCTGATGCATCGGTAATAAGCCCCATTTCACCGCCAAGCGCATCAAGTTCACGTACCAAATGTCCTTTGGCCAATCCGCCGATGGCAGGGTTACAACTTGTAGCACCGACATTTTCTGCCAACATTGACAGCAGTAAAGTTCGCTTTCCCATACGCGCGGCAGCCAAAGATGCCTCAATACCGGCATGTCCTGCGCCTACGACAATGACATCATATTTCATGGACTCTCTTTGTATAAATAATGGTGAAATTATACCTACTCCTTGGTCATTTAAGCTAAGGAATTCTAAAATATGAAAAAAGATAGTGAAAAGTTTAAGATGCACAACGAAAAAAAGAAGAGCGAAGATCCGTTTAAGGATTATCAGCCTGAAGTGATCGAATACGATCCGGCCGTAGATGGCGATGAGGAGCACAACATACGTGATGAGCACCTTAGTGAAAAAGAGAAGCTGCTGGAGCAGTTTAAACATCAAAAACCTGATGCCAAAGCAAAAAAATTTCAGCACAAACGAAAGGTTTAAATGATCGAAACCGCGCATGATGCCTACAATACTCACCATTATTCTCAGGCATTGGCTCTGTATACGGCACTTGCCGAGCGTGATAACGCCGATGCACAAACCTCACTGGGATTTATGTACCAAAATGCTCAGGGCACAGCAAAAGACACTGAAAAAGCACGTTTTTGGTATGAAAAAGCCGCTGAAAAAAAGCAGCCGTATGCCCTGTTTAATTTGGCATTACTGCACTATGACAATGACCGGTTCCGGGCCTATGCGCTCTTTTTGGAAGCCGCCATCTTGGAAGTACCGCCGGCACAATATGAAGTAGCCCTGATGCTTGAACGAGGTCTGGGCTGTGTACAAAACTACTCGGAAGCGGCCTTTTGGTATGAAGAGGCGGCAAAACGCGGGCATGCCGAAGCATTCAACAATTTGGGCGTACTCTACAAGGAAGGTCACGGCGTGGAACAAAACATGGCGCGTGCCCTGCGCTGTTTTGAGCGAGCATCGGAAAATGGACTCCCCACCGGACACTACAATCTGGGACTTATGTATGATCAGGGACTGGGCGTCACACAAGATCATGACAAAGCCCTTGAGTTGTGCCGCAAAGCAGCTTACGGCGGGCACAGTAAAGCCAAAGCCATTATCGCACAGCTTCAAGACGACGGAAAAATCGTTTTTTAATCTCCCTCAATGTCACCACTGTGTTTGGCGTTGTGCAACATCATATCAACATGATTAAGCATCTCCTGCAAGCCGTTGTCAAAATGACATGTAAATCCCAAAGCAATATCCGTATCTACCCCTTTGGCGTAATCGACAATGCGCTCAAGAAGCGTTCGCGTCTGCTCTGAGGTACGCTGTTTCAGCACCATACAGAACTCCTCTTCGGAGTAGCGTACCAGCAGATCGTAAGGTTCAATATAGGAGCGCAAAATTTCAGAAACTTGCACCAGCTCTTGTTGGGTAGCAGGTGACCTGGGTTCTGCCATTACCAGCACAAAGTGCTCGGAACGCTCCTGAACCTGTTCAAGATACTGCTGCATGTAGCTATCAAAATAGCGCCGATTGTACAAACCCGTTACAAAATCCCGATTGGCACTGTTGGTAATGGCGGCAGTATTTTCAAGTGCTTCAATGGTATTATTGACACGGCACGAGAACTCCTCTTTCAAAAAGGGTTTTTTAATAAAATCGGTAGCTCCCTTTTTAAGAAACATTGCTGAGACATCGTCATCGCTGTTACCTGAAATGGCTAAAATACTGAGTTGGTGTTTTTTGAATTGTTTACGGATAGCGGCAGTAAGCTCCAAGCCGTTCATCACCGGCATATTGTAGTCGGTGATGACCAAACTGATATCATCACGTTCTTGCAGTAAATTAATCGCCTCTTCACCGTGGGCACAGGCAATAACATGAAAAAAAAGATGCTCCAGCATGCTTTTCATCTGCTTGCGAAATACCATGGAATCATCGACCAGCATGACCGTATGGTTGCGATTTTTATGTAACCGCTCTATTGTACTGATAATAAAATCGACCTCTTCCACACCTCCTTTGCCGATATAGTCAATAATAGGTTTTTGCAACATTTTCTGTCGAAATACTTTGTCCACATTGTTACTTAAAACAATACAATTCATAGCTTTGGAGAGCATGGCATCAACAGCTTCACCATTAGGAGCATCGGGCAAATGACTATCGAGCAATACGATAAAATAGTCAAATTTCCGAACAAAGAGTTGCGCCTCTTTGAGTGAGTAGGCAATATCCACCTCAAAGGGCAACGCCGACTCAATTTTGAGAGAAAGCATTGTAGCAAGCGATGTATTGTCTTCAACCACCAAAATTTTTTCCATTAGTCAACCTCAAGTAAATCTATGCAATAATACCATTTCTATTTTAAATGAAGGTTTTATGTGTTTACCGGATTAATACGTGAAATGGGAACAGTAACGTCATTTCAGAACAATACGCTCTCATTAACAGCGGTTCATCGACCTAAGCTCGGAGACTCTATTGCCATTAACGGTGCATGTCTTAGTGTGGTGGGTCTGCAGCGTCGTGGATTTAGTGTCGAACTCTCTCCTGAAACACAGCGCCACATCGCCATGGAACGCCTTCGTCATCATGTACATGTAGAACCCGCTATGATCATGGGAGATCGTTTTGAAGGCCATATGGTTCAAGGACACATTGACACTATCGGCACCGTTGAAAAAATTGTCAATACCGGTAATAGCTATGATGTTTTTATTCAGGTAGCGCCTGAATTCATACCGCTCATTGTGCCCAAAGGCTCCATTGCCATTGATGGTGTCAGCCTGACCGTCAATGACGTCTACTCTGAAAGTTTTCGACTGACCATCATTCCCATTACCATGAACGAAACGCTTTTTGGAAGTTATACCCAAGGAGTGCGTGTCAATATTGAAACCGATATGTTTGCCCGTTACATGCAACATCTGCTACAACATCGTCAAAAGACCCTCAGCTGGGACGATATTAGTAACATAACGGCACTGTATTAGTTTAATAAGTAATAATATAAAAAAGGTAACTCTGAGGGCTGTAAAGGAAGAACCGCCTCAGGTTCTTTGTCTCGTACACATCTAACATAATACCGATGATTTCTGGTGCAAGTGCTCTCATGTCCATAGCCAAAGTAAATGTTCCACACAAAATTAGTGTTTCCTGCAAAAGTCGTTGAAGACCAATAATAGTATCGAGGCACAATATTTTTAAAGATATCTGTATTGATTGACGGAAAGGCATGTTCCATATGAACTATGCTAAAAAGTTCATTAATATTGGGAACACGCCACTCCTGAGAATTGGCAAAATCAAGAGCTTCACAGTAGTCAATAGCATCTTCCCAGATAAATCGATCCGTTTTGACACTGATATTATCTTGCCATATTAAATTGGTCTTCTCATCATATACAACCTCTAAGACATTATCGCGAATCAATGCCGCATGTAAAGTGCCTGCAAGCATTGCCAAAAAAATAATCCATTTCATTATTTAGCACCTCTAACACATCTAACAAAATTCACATTCTCTTTTTTACTAACATAATCACCGCCATCATTAAAATTGGTACGCCATGCATTCGCAGACTCAGGCTTCATATAACTTGTAGAAGACCAGTAGGTTCCTGAAGCTGTTACCTGAAAAAACGTTGTATTAATTGCCGGATGACTCTGACTATAATCTACAATTGTTGTCAGCTCATAGCGAGTGGGTAATCGCCAACCGACACCTTTTAAATGTAATTTTGTACAATAGGTATTGGCTGCTGTCCAGTCCGTACGATATATCTTTCCCTCTTCATAATAATCCTGCCATTGCAAGTTTGTACTATGGTCTGAAACTATTCCATTTATATTGTCACGGCTATAGGAACGCTCAACGCCTGTCAGCGCATGATAGGTTCCATTATCACCCGTTTTATACTCAACAGTCTGCCCTGTTTTAAGGACATAACTCTCAGCACAAGAAAAGAGAAAGGTTATGGAGATAACAATAATACTTTTAAACATACTTATTCCTATAATTATTTAAAATAATTAATTTAGGTAGTATGTTATCTGCCTATAGCTTAATCTTTTCTTAATGTATTGACGATGGATAACAGCTCTATCAGAATCCCAGATACTATTACAGACTTACTGCAACAGATAAAAAATAGCCGGTAGCGTTGCAGTGTTGGCATTTTGGGAACCTGAAAGTTTTCCTTTGCGTACACATCGCACATAACGACGGACAGCTTTGGGAAATGACCGACTGTAACCATCAGAAAAGTTGACATACCATGCGTAGGTACTATCGGTGGCATCTGTTGTCGCCGACCAATGCGGCTGATTAATAAGGAAATTAAATGCAGGATTGACCGCAGAAGCCGCGCCATTATAATCGACAATACTCAAAAGTTCATTGACGCTGGGCAGTCGCCAGTCTCCGGTGCCCACAATATTGAGTGATTCACAATAATCAATAGCATCTCCCCAAGCCCGTAGATGATTGACACCGTCTTCCCAAGTCAGATCGGTCTGGTCATCATACACCGTTTGCGAGTCGGCATCGCTGGTATATGATCCGTACAACAGACTTGCTGCCGTTAGCATAATAAAAAATGTTTTCATTGTATACTCCCCATAATTTCTCTGTGTTTCACTTTATTTGACACATCGAACATACGATGTGTCACTTTTGCTTTTATGTGATTGGCTGTAACCGTTATGATACGTCACGACACCGACTTTGGTCGTATCATCTCGATAGGGTGTAGAAGACCAATACGTGTAATTACCTGCCATATTGGTGAATGTCGCATCAATAGCACTGCCGCTCTGGCTATAGTCGACAAGTGTTTCGAGCTCACGCTTTGTCGGAAGTCTCCAGCCTGTTCCATTGACATTACGCTGCGTACAATAAGTACGTGCCGCACTCCATGTCATAAATTGGGGGTTGGCATCATCTTGCCATTGCAGTCCGGTGGCATGGTCGGTCACCACATCCAAAGCATAAGAGTTACGCGAATAGGAGCGGTTAAGTCCTGCTCTGTAAGTGCCGTCATCTCCTGCTTTGTAAATGGTGGTCTGTCCCGTCTTAACTACGGGAGCATCGGCATATAACAGTAGTGACAGTAGTGATAAAATCATTAATTTTAACATTATTTAGCCTTATTGTAGATGAATTCTTATGACTAATTCTATCTCATACAGCTTAAAAAGATGTAAAATAAACGGGATAGATTGCGACTATGGCACAGATATGTTAAAAAGTGTTATGCAGTGGATATTACAGCTATTTTATGTTGGCATCACAAAGAGATTCTACGTTAGGATTACAGGAAATTTTGTGATTCATGTCAACACGTTCATAACCGTG
>QNZR01000011.1 GCA_003978475.1 Sulfurimonas sp. | reverse complement strand
CCGGTACCGACAATCGCGCTCACACCAATTTCACGTGCCACAATGGCAGCATGGCAGGTACGTCCCCCTTTGTTGGTAATAACAGCAGCAGCTTTTTTCATGAGCGGTTCCCAATCGGGATCGGTAATATCGGTGACCAATACCTCACCGGCACGAAAACGGGAGGCGTCACTTAAATCATGAATGACCCTCACGGCACCAATACCGATTTTCTCTCCAATAGCACGACCCTGTAGCAGCACCTGACGCTTCGAGGTATCTTCTGTGACCACATACTTCTCAATCGTGCTTCCGTGTGATTTTTTTGAGTGTACCGTCTCCGGTCGTGCCTGTACAATGTAGAGTTTACCGTCGAGGGCATCTTTGGCCCATTCAATATCCATCGCTCTGCCGTAATGGGCTTCTATGAGCAAAGCATCATGTGCCAGCGCCACGACCTCATGGTCTTGTAGCGAGAACTCTTTGCGCTGTCTCGGAGGTGTCGGAATATTGAGCGTACGCAACTTCTTGCTGTAGATCATCTTCATCTCTTTGGAGCCGAGTTCACGTTTAATAATAGCGTGTTTTCCCTCTTTAAGTGTCGGTTTAAACACATAAAATTCATCTGGATTGACCCGCCCGCCGACAATATTTTCACCCAGACCGAAAATGGAATTAATGGTAATAATATTGTCATTACCGCTTTGTGTATCCAGGGTAAAAATGACGCCGCTGCTTGCCGTATCACTGCGAACCATTTTTTGAACAACAACACACAGGGCAATAGCCTTATGGTCAAACCCCCGGCTGTGACGATAACTAATAGCCCGATCGGTAAAAAGTGAAGCAAAACATTTTTTTACATGTAACAGCAGCAATTGCGTACCATGAATGTTTAAGTAGCTCTCCTGCTGACCGGCAAACGAGGCATCGGGAAGATCTTCTGCCGTTGCTGAAGAACGCACCGCAACGTCAATATTGCTGCTGCCATACTGTGCAGACAGCGTGCCATAAGCATCTAAAATCTCTGTTTCCACCACATGGGGAAGGCTTTCATTGAGCATGAGTTCCCGCACCTCTTTTGCCGCATGCTGCAAGGCGCTGATATTGGTAATATCTACCCCGTCTAACACCGTATCAATACGTTCAAAAAGCCGGTTTTGGGAGAGAAAGAGCGCATAGGCATCACGTGTGATGGCAAAGCCGTTGGGAACGTTCACGCCTTGTTGTGTCACATGCCGGTACAGCTCTCCAAGGCTGGCATTTTTTCCACCGACCAGATTGACATCATTCATGCCTATGGTTTCAAAGAATTTGATGTACGTCATTATGTGTCCTTGTTAATGTTCTCAATCATATGCTAAAAACCCTGAAGGTTTTCTACGTTAACGGCTAATGCAGTGACCCCGCATATCTGTTTCAGGGTCTGTTCTATTACCTCAATATCATTATCAAACGAACCGTGTGCCAAATCCGTAAAGTCACCGCGGCGTGACGTGCTGACTTTACTGTGTGATTTGTTGTAAACGATGCGATGAATCTCTGTAGAAAAAGCATGCCATTTTTTCAGGTCATTTCGGTTTGCCTCGTTAAAAATATCATGCGCTTTGGCATACTTCATATCCCATGCTGCCGCCATTCCAAGCAGCGGCATTTTATGAATACTTTCCAATGCACGACTCACCAGATACAGCAGCGATTTTTGATAGATACCGACACTATCGGCACGCTCACGTTCATCATCCATCATGTATACCGACATGTGCGCCTTGGCAAAAATGGATTTCTCACAGGCTTTGATATAGTGTTTATTGGCAAAAGCTACCGTGCATGCCGGAGCATACAGGGTTAATGAGGCTATGGCAAGCTGTCGCTTCACCAGTTCATCGAGCCAATGTCCCAACAAGATGGCACCGGCGGAGTGCCCAACCAGATGAATATCGCAGTCAAGTTCATGATGAAGTCGGTGCAGCTCTTCAGAAAGAATGACCATGGCACCCGGTTTGGTTTTGCTCCCATGCTGTGCATATCCCGGAACCGCTCTGTCGCTGGCAAAAGCGGCATTTTCTTTCATCTCTGACCAGACCCCTTTAACAACAATTTTTCTTGAAAAACTCTCAATCGCACGGTCAATAGCTTCTTGAAATTTATCCATAATACCTTGCGCACGAGCACTCGAAGTTTCCATACCGGCACTAAAAAATATCTCGCTGATTTGGTCTTGAATCTGATTGACAATAGACTCGACAAACCCTGTTTTCCAGGTAATAAAAAGAGGATACACCCCATTGGCTTTAAAGTACGGTGCCAAAATGCGAATGCGGTTAATCGAGTCCTCCTCACTGTTGAGTCCACCATGTACATAAATCGCAATCTTACGATTCTTTTGACTCTTCTTCATCCACGCTTTAATGTACTCGTAACAGACTTTGCGTGCTGAGCGTTCCGGATCGGGTTCTGAGACAATCCTAAGTTTGGGGCGTCCGTCATTGCCAATGACAAGGGTATGCCTGTATGCCTCCTCTTCGTTCCATGGCATGGCACGGGTGTTCTCATACGGATAGTTCAGGGTACTGCGCATCATACGACTGCCACGCTCCGTATAATCGGCAGCTACGGTTTGAAGCGAATGGTTGGAAAACGTATGCGGTGAGGCTGCCAGACGTACCGGAGCGCCGAGTACGGCAACCCACGCATCACTGCCGTTTTCTACCCATTCTTTGTAAGGTATGACGGCAAAACCGCAAAATCCCCAGGAACTTCCCCAGGAGTTTTGCACCATAAAGCCATCGGCATTGTAACCGACAATAGCAAAAGCATGACCGCCTATGGTATTGCTGTTATATGCAATTATCGGCAACGTTTCACACGCTTTAAGCCACCATCCCTGATGGATTATTGCCGAACAGTAGATGGCGCCCACCTCCTTAATTGCGGCTTGCATATCGACAATCGAATCTTTATTGATACGATAATAGGCACCTAAAGGATTCTGTACCGCCTCACGTGCCCACTGCTTTTGCGGAGCACGGGTATTGTTAGCAACATAGGGCCAGGTATGCTCTTTACAGACCCCGTGTCGGTGCCATCCCTTCATGGCTCCGCGACAACTGGAACCTTCATAGTCCTCTCCCTCGAATTCATCATAAATACGTGCCATATGGTAGAGCATTCGCGCACTGACTTTTAAGGTATGGATATTTGGCATCTCTTTTTTTACATGTAAATGCTGCCGCCACAAAAGGTAGTTAATAACAGCAGCTAAACCAAATCCTGTACACGCGCCTTCTTTTCCCTGATCCAGGATCATACCGTCATCCCGATAGCAGGGAAAGAGCCCTTCAAGATCATCCTGCACCGGCCACTGCGGAGGAAGTGACTCTAAAGGAGGACGGTACTCCCTATCACGAAGATCCAGCCTGTCGGGACGGGCATCTAGTACTCGGTTGCTATAAGACATTTTTGGCATCTTCACTCCTTGCTATCAATTACACTATTGTACTATGAATGCCCTGCATAAATGAAATGAGCAGGGTTTATGGCGTTCCGGTATTCTCACAGGTACATGAAAGTTTTACAGGTAAAACTCGGTAAAATGGTAACGTTCGACGGTATTTTAATTTTATAAAAACAGCTTTCAAGATTGTTTTTATAAAATATAATATAAAATAATACCCACGCTATCATTATGATGGAGTACGATTCACATTACATAGAAGGTTGTTTATGAAACATCATTTATTGCGCCTGATGGCACTATTATTATTGGCTGTTCCTGTACTTCAGGCACAAATGCAGGAAAAAAAGATTATTGTCAGCTCTTTGGAAACACCGGAGAAAGCGGAACGCGCTTTGGAACAATTGCAGAAGTATCTTGACAATTATCCTGAAATTGCCTCATTGTTGGACGATAACGGTATTGCACTGCACAGTCGTCCTTCCGGGAAGTATTTCATTGTCGTCATTGAACCTTTTTCCAGTAAAGAGAACCTCTCTAAAGTCAAAAAAACCATTCAAAACCGTTACCCCGGCCTTTTTGTCAACAACTATACTCCCGAAACTGATGTGATTGTTTCAGAGTCCACCACCTCTCCTAAGGTGACTATTCAAGAAGAAGTTACCCTGGACATGGTTACTGAAGAGGTTCCGGAGTCTTTGGTGATTATTAAAGATTCTGAAGATGCTACCCCGCGCGTTGTTGCTGCAGACAAAGTGGAAGTTCCCAAAGTCATTGCTATTGAGAAAGAGACGCTTGAAGCAAAGCCTGTAGAGGCTGCCAAAGTTGTTGAGGCTCCCAAAGTTGTTGAGGCTGTCAAAGAGAATGCCGATAAGATTTCTGAAACCGCTGCGGTCATTAAAGACACCCTTGACAACAACGTTGCTGCTGCCAAAGAGACAATTGAGACGCAGGTAGAAGAGGCTCCCAAAGTAGTTGCTGCCGTTAAACAAAAAGTTGAAGAGGCTGTTCAAAAAGCCGTGCCTGAGGCTAAAGCACCAACAGATCATATTGCTGAAGCACCCATTAGCAAAGAGCAGTTTATCAATCACCACCCCGACAATAACGCTCAGGCTCATGACTCCATTTTCCCACCATGGTGGGTACTGCTTTCGGTATTGGCACTGATTCTTTCTCCTATTGGAAGCTATCTCGAAAACCGTAACAATACACGCCACCGTTAAACAGAGCCTTCATATGGCTCTGCTCCGCAATATACGCTAAATTTTTATACTATTTTTTATGACACCGACTGCAAAGCGACATAAGACTGTCACTTTGCAGCATAAACGGCGCATTCGAGACATGAGGATTATGGCAACTCACACAGTTAAGTTCCCGATTGTCTTTACGTGAGGGATCTTTGACCTTATGTGTCGGGTGCATCGTGCGACCAAAAGTTTTGACTACATGTGCGCCGTCAACCTTATCTTTATGGCATCCCGTGCACAGTTCCCAAACCGGTTTTCTTAAATAATTAAAATTATTTGAGGCATGAGGATTGTGACATTTATTGCACCGTCCTGAATCTGCCGGCTCGTGATGATAACGCTTGTTTTTCCACAATTTCTTTTTCTTTTCATGACACTTCAAACACACCGGCCCAATAGGGTCTGGAACTAAAAATTTGGTACGATTGACGTCATCCTCATTAAAATCCCCCGCTTTTCCACTGTGACATCTTGTACAAAGCCAGTTTACCGAAGGCGCATGAGCATACTTCTTAAAGTTAATTTTCACATGACATGCAAAACAGTTCGATTTGGAGACGTCTTCAAATGCAACACCGGGAGTTTCATTAACACTCATATTGTGGCATTTGCTGCACACTTTCTCCTGAGCATCGGTATGAAAAAAGCTCCGTTGATACTGTTTGGGGGCATAACGGTAGGCTTTGTCTACTTTTGAGGTCACAAAAATCTGCCGTGTCAATGCTTTCATGACGTTGCCATCGCGCAGGGCAAAAATACTAATATTATTCTCTCCAAGATGAAGCGTAAACGTATGGCAATAGTGACTTTGAGTACTCTTGATGTTAAATGTTACCGTCTCATTGGTATCGCTCGTCATCATGACTGAGTGTACCCCTTCGTGCTGGGGTGCGACAACCACAGTAACCAATGCTTCATCATGAACGACGGCTTTGTGTTTTGGCTGGGTAATCTCAAGCACGGGATCCATGGCATGTAGTACAACGGCAAAAAGTAGCGCTCCCGGGAACAGGGCACGCATTATAGAAAACTGTCGGCACTTCATGAGTTATCCTTTCGGGGTCTCGTGACATTCCTGTCATGGTGCTTTTTAGAGGACGTCTCTTTAAGAAAAAATTCTCGACTCGAGGCATGGGGGGTATGACATGCAATACACTGCTTGTTGGTGCTGGCACCTTCACACTTTGAACCCTGTAGTCTGGCTCGAGTCTGCTTGTCTTTATGACACCCCATACAGATACTGTTGACCGGTTTGCGTATAAACATTTTATAGGCAGAGGCATGAGAATTATGACATTTGTTACAACGACCCGAATCAAGCGGCTCATGTCGGTAGCGGTATGATTTCCATAATTTAAAATTCTTTTTATGGCATCGAAAACAGAGCTTGTTGACCGGCTCAGGTACGAGATATTTGGATTTCCCCTGATATTCATGATTGTCATGACCCGTCTCTCCATTGTGGCACGAGGTACAAAGCCAGTTCACTGCCGGGGCATGACCGTATTTTGCTCTGGTAATATGATGATGGCAGTTATAACAGTTGGATTTGGTCACATCAATAAACGCGACCCCTTTAATCTCATTCACACTCATATCGTGGCACGATTTGCAGGCACGCTCATTGGCATCGGTATGAAAAAATTGTCTTTGGTACTTGGCTGGCGGATATTTAAACTCTTGATAAATTGGCGATGTGACATAAAAGTGTCGAACCTGCTCGCTTACCAGGACATTGTTTTTGTACGATCGTACGTCAAGGCGATTCTCACCCAGACGCAGTGATATGGATGTACAATAATAGGCTTTAGAGGCATTCAGATCAAAAGTTTTACGTCCCAATGATGTCCACAGCTGTATCTGGTCAACACGCTTGGTATCAATCTTTAAAACAATGTTCAGGGTTGTCTCATGCAGCAGCGCTTTATCTTGCGGTATAACAATGGTTGTGGGTGCTGTTGCTTCTTCTTCAGCAGATGCATGACCCCAGCCCATACCCAGAAACAGTATAACGGTCATCATCAGCCCTAGCGGGTTCATCTTCCTATCCCTTTGGGATTAATACGATCGTACTCAAACTTTTTGTGACATGCCGGAGCACACGAACCGCCATCTTCCGCATTAATATAACGTAACGGGAATTTTACTCCGTTAAAATCGGTATAATCGCGTATGAGATGCTTATATTTCGATGCATGCTCATCATGACAGGCGCGGCAACTTCGCCCTTTTCTGTCATTGACATGTAGATAATGCAGGTTCACATCACCGTCACGGAATTTAGTAATTTTGTCATTAATGGTGTACTGTTCCACCACTTTTTTCTGTTCATGACATTTGAAACAGAAGAATTCTTTATTTTCAAAATTGTCATAAAAGTTCTTTGTAAACGATTTTCGTAAAATGCTAAAGTTATTTGAGCCATGCGGATCATGACATGCCACACAACCGCCTTCTTTCGCAACATCTTTAATCGGTCCGTGCCAGTTCGGATTCTCTTTAAGATGTTTTTTCATATTCATCAGCATTCCACCGTCTTCATCGGACTTCACCTCTTTGTCGTGACAGGTCAGACACATCGAGATTTGATCTTTTTTGAGCAGTTTTTTATGTTTGGTCGCATGGGGATTATGACACTCCAAACAACGTCTTTTACTATTGTTAACGCCACCGTGCTTAAATTTGGAGTCGTGTATCTGTTCTTTAATGTCATCATGGCAATCCAGACACAAATCCATCTTGGCATCTAAATTCAGTAGCATTTTATGGTCTGCCGTATGGGCATCATGACACTCTAAACAGCTCTTTTTAACAATGGGTTTATGTTTTACCGGAAGCTTCATATTGATAAACTGCTTGCGTGCCCGATCTTTAAAAGTACTTTTTTTGTCGTGACACTTCAGACACAGGTTATTGACCGAATCCGCTTTGAGCAATCTTTTGGTATCGGATTGATGCGGATCGTGACAATCCATACATTTACCTTCTTTAACCGGTTTGTGGTCAAATTTTTTGGTGTAACGTGTTTTATGGCACTCATAACAGATTTCATGAATATTTTTACGAACCAGATCACCCGGTTTATTGGTATTGGCAACATGACAAATTTGACATGCCCCCATTTTAAACGGCTCGTGCAGATATTTTTTCAGCGGTTTGAATTTTGCCGGAAGATCTTCGAGTCGTACCAGCTTGGCTTTGACGGCACGTGCTTTGTTATGAACGGGATGTTCTTCTTCACGAATTTCATCTGCTTCAATGGCTATTGGAGCTGAGCGGACTACCGGAGGTGCTTTCTCTTTTTTCTTATCGAGAGAACTTTTCATCTCCTTGGAAATTTTGGTAATGTTAATCTCATTGAGTTCATCATCTGAAATATTAATGTCAATTTCATAGGCATGTTTGGCATGTTGCAAATTATGGGCAATATTGCCCATAATCGCTACAAGCCGATCAAGCTTTTCACCCACATTGTATGCCTGGTAAAAATAGATTCCTGACCCCATAAAAAGTACCAAAAACACTGTTTGAATGACATTTTTATTCATAACTTACCTTTATTACCAAAACTCATTATATCCATTTTCTGTTTGTCGTCCCTCAGGCGAGATTATTGAAACTCGCCGACAGGACACTCTTCTTCGGTTACTTTCTCGCGTACCAGCTTCTCTCTGTCGGCATGGTGAGGGCTGTGACATTTATTACAGTCCAGCGCCGCCATGCGGGCATCAATCTTTTCGACCGGTTCATGACATTTATAACACAACTGCGCAACCGTATGGGTCACAATCGCTGCCGGCTTGGAGCGTTTAGGTGCATGACATACATTACACGCCCCCATCTTAAACGGTGGATGCAGATGTTCTTTAAGCGGTACAAATGCTTTGGGCAACTCTTTGACATCAACCATTTTAGTACTTCCGGTAATCTCTTTAATATGCTCTTTGGTCATCTCTTCGAGTGGACGCGGATCACCATGAGACGCATGAGCCAGACTCGTCGCAATATTGGCGCCGATGCTTCCAAGACGTGCAAATTTTTCACCGGCATTATTCACCGCCAGGAAAATCACCAAAAGAACAAGGACACCAATTGCAACAACAATTTTAATATGTTTCTTTTCCATCATCAGCCTCCTTAGTGTTCACTGGTTTCATCTACAAACTCTGCCTCTTCCGGCGGTGGCGGTAAATGTTTCTCTAGTTCATAGTGACCGACATTTCGGTGACAGTCCACACATTTGGCATTCTCTTTTTTTCCGTTTTCACCGACAACAAGCAGTTTTTTGGCAAAGTAGGCTTTATGTGCTGTAAACGCTTTTTTATTGGGTCGTGTACCACGAAGGAGATTTTCATGACAATGCAAACATCCGGAGTCATATACCCAGTTGCGACGCTCTTCACGACGCTCATGCCAGTCAATCTTGGAAGTATCGTGCGTGGTTTCTACCCAAACATCCCACATACCGGTCTTCACTTTTTGAATCATATACCCCATTGTTGACTCATGCGGGAGGTGGCAGTCGGCACATGTTGCCATAACACCACTGTCTCCGTAGCCACCATGCACACTGTTACGATACGCTGCTGCCATTGGTTCCATTGAGTGACATGAACCACAAAAATTGACATCGGATGTATGCTTCACTGCTACTACGGTAATGAATGATGTCGCCATCCCAATAATGAGACCTACAACAATTAATACAATAATCGCCCATATCCCTAGAGAAAATTTCTTTTTTGCTCCATTCTCTTGTTCCATGAAAATATCCTTCCTTTACTTCTGTCTTGTTGACATTTTTCATCTTCACTAAAGAATATACACGATTTTTCAATAAAGTTACGCTAAACATAAAAAATAAAACTAATTTTTTTCATTAATGTGTTGTTTCTACAACCTATAAGCACTATTTTTTAATATCTTTTAATAAAAAATAGTGCTTATATCATTTTCAAGGGCGTATAATGCGAGGTTATAGCTATTTCTTATATTTTAAACTTATTATAAATATAAGTCAGAATTGTAATCAAGGATAATAAAAAGAATTAATAGTACCGGTATACGCTTTTAGTAGAAAAAAATAAGCTTTTGAAATACGTAATAACTTTAGCCAATAAATTAAATATTAAAAATTATTATAGCTTAATATATTCTTTCAGGAAGCGACCTCTTCATGAAACAATACATGAATGCCGTATTCGTTATGAGGTATGACATATTTGCGGTATTCATAGCCGTTTCTGCTGTGAAGTACGGCAATAAAACTTCCCTGACGCAACAGTTCTTTCACCTCACGTTCTCCAATAGCCCGTTTACCATACTTGACAAGGGCATTACCCCAAATTCGGTATGTACAGCTTCCTACCGACTCAAAGCACTCCCCGTCTTCAGTATGAAATCTGGTATTGGAGCAGCGATAGACTTTGGTCGGTTTGCCTAAAACACTTTTTTTTTCTGCTACTACGGTGCCGTCTTCGCAATAAGGACATTTTCCAAGCATGAGTACGCCTTTTTATTGAAAGTATAGGCTTTTAGGTGAGAAAGGCTGAAAAACATGACACTGTGTCATATTTACATGTAAATTTAAAAGTTTTCTTAGACAATATCGACATCATCAAACTGTGCCAGTGCTTCTACAATGTTACCCTCGACGCCAATGGCGGACTCTAAAACAACATTTTGAAGCTTAGAAATAATAATTAGTTTTAAGGGTCGCCTTCCGGGATGACGCCGTATGAGTTGGTAAAGCTGTTCGAGTTTTTGTGTGTCATGACTCAGACGAATAGAGAGCACTAGCGGTTCTAGTGGTTTTTCGGCAATGGTCGTCTTGACCTTTTTGGACTCTTTTTTGACCTCTTTTAGTGTAAATATCTTTAATACACTCATGCGGGTAAACATTTCGGTATGGGTAATTTTGACTTTAAAAGCCACCGGTTCGTCCAAAGGCATGGCGCTAAGCTGTTCGAGTTTGTCGCTAAAGAGCATCATCTCAATATTGCCATGGAAATCCATGAGGTTGACAATACCAAAACTATTGCCTTTTTTAGAGATTTTTTTGGTAATCTCCTCGACTTTTCCAATAAATATTGCCGTAGAGCCGTCGGCAATATTTTCAATGTCACTAGAAAGCGTGTACTCAAGTGCTTCCATTGCTTCACGATAATCATCAAGCGGATGCCCGGAGACATAAAACCCCAAAGTCTCCTTCTCAAACTCCAAAATCTCCTTGAGTCCGTACTCCGGAGAGTGCTGCAATTCCAAAGCCACCGTAGTCACCTCGGCATCATCACCAAAAAGACTGCCCAGAGCATTTTTCTTGGCATTGGAAGCATGCTTTGCCGTTTCAATAATGTTGTCTATCTGCTCCAAAATCGCGCGTCGTGAAAACGGAAAGGCATCAAACCCTCCCGATTTACAGATGCTTTCTAAGACTCTTTTATTGACC
>QNZR01000165.1 GCA_003978475.1 Sulfurimonas sp. | reverse complement strand
GATTGACCTTGACAGTGCCATCGAAGCATTGGATGATAACGAGGAAATTGATCTTGACAACGCCATCGAAGCATTGGATGACAATGAGGAGATTGATCTTGACAGTGCTATTGAAGCACTTAGTGATGAACACGAGAGCGATCTTGAAGATGACATGCCTTTAGAAGATCTCGCCGAGATTGAAACCGATTTGGAAGCCACCGATGAGCTATTGGATGCGTCGATGGAGGCATCTGATCCTGAGGCATCTGAATCCCATGAAAGTATTTTAGACAAAGAGGAGCTTGAAGAGGTTCAGGCACTGCTTGAAGACCCCGAAGAAGATGATGCTTTGTTGTCTGAAGTATCGATGTCGGAGGAGGAACTTTTAGACGGTGAAGAGTTGTCGGCAGAAGCGATGCCTTCAGACGATGAAGCAGATGCCTTGCCCGACGTTGAAGAAACAGATGATTTGCATCTGATGGAAGAGAGTCTTGAAGACGCGGTGGAGCATTTGAGTGATGAAGAGCTGAACGCTCCAATCGATGAGGAGACGCTGCTCAATATTGTCAACGAAGACAAGAGTACCTTTGATGAATTCGATGCGCTGGACATTAATGCGGTACGCAGTGCTTTGGGTGAAACTCCTCAGGAGCTTGTTGAAGATCAATGTGACCGCGATGCGTTAGAACAGGTTGAAGAAGCGCTGCTCGCTCCAGAGCCTGATGACGTAGCGCTACATTCTAAAACACCAGATCCAAAAAATGGTATTGAAGCACTTCAGACGGTATTGAAGGCTTTGCAAAATGATGAGGTCGCCCACTCTTTAAAAGCCATGAATATTACCATCAATATATCATTTGGAGAGCAATAATTGAATTACGATACCGGAGCGATTTTAGTACTTTCAGGTCCCAGTGGAGCAGGGAAGAGTTCCCTGATTCGAAAAATAGAAGATCATATCGGGGCATACTATTTTTCCATTTCGACCACCACGCGCCCTATGCGAGAAGGGGAGGTTGAAGGCATTGATTATCACTTTGTCTCAATGAAGACTTTTCAAGAAGATATTGAAAATGAGCATTTTTTAGAGTATGCCAAAGTACACGGCAATTACTACGGTACTTCCATTAAGCCGGTTAAAGCGGCATTAAAGGAAGGAAAACTGGTTCTTTTCGATATTGACGTTCAAGGACATGATGCCGTACGAAGCCGTTTGGGTGATTTGACCACGTCGGTATTTATTACCACGCCAAGCCTGCATGAACTGAAAAAACGGCTCAATAATCGGGCTACCGATGCCCCGGAGATTATTGAAAACCGTATTAAGATGGCACAACGTGAAATTCAGCGTATTAGTGAGTTTGACTATCTGATTATTAACGAAGATCTGGATCAGGCGGCAAAGCATTTGACACGTATTGCCAAAGCGGCAAAGCTAAAAATTCCGAGTATTGATATTAGTAATTTTATTCGTCAGTGGGAAGAGAATGCGTAGTTGAGATTGTAAGCACTCTTACAGCAAAGCAAGGCTATACTAGCGACACGAATTTTAATTTCTTAACAAGGAATCATGCATGGGTATGCCAGGTACAACCGAACTTATTATTATTTTAGTAGTTGTTTTATTGCTGTTTGGAGGGAAAAAGATTCCTGAACTTGCCAAAGGGCTGGGACAGGGTATTAAAAACTTTAAAAAATCAGTGAAAGACGATGAGCCCGAAGTGGCCGAGACCGACACTTCGAAAAAAGTAGAAAAATCAATCGATAGCGATAGTGTTGATGCTCCTAAAGACACTACGAAGCAAGCCTGACATTGAAGCAGAGAGTTGCGGCGCTACTGCGCAATAAATTTGAACGCGAAGTTGTTTTAGAAAAACCAAAAGATCGCTCTTTTGGACACTTTGCTACCCCAATAGCCTTTTCACTTGCCAAGGAACTTCGGAAATCTCCCATAGCAATTGCCGAGGAGATTACAGCATCGTTTGACGACTCGGAGATATTCAGTGCCGTGGAGTCTGTTAAAGGCTACATAAACTTTCGACTCTCGGAGCGTTTCTTGGATGAGTACGCGTCATGGGCTCTGGAGCAAGACGGTGCGTTTGGAGCCTCCAATAAAAATGAGACGATTTTGCTGGAATTTGTCAGTGCCAATCCAACCGGACCGCTGCATATCGGGCATGCTCGCGGCGCGGTTTACGGGGATACGCTGCGACGTCTGGGACGTCAGCTTGGCTATACGATACAAGCAGAGTATTATGTCAATGATGCGGGGAACCAGATTGATTTGCTGGGACTCTCCTTGCAGCTGGAAGGACAACACAGCCTGTTGCATCAAGAGGTTGTATGGCCGGAAAAATATTACCGCGGTGAGTATCTTAATGATCTGGCGCAGGAGGCATCCAGAGCGTTTGGAAACGAAATTTTTACCGATGTTTCCCGACAAAAGGAGTTGGCGCTTTGGGCAAAAGAACGCGTGATGGCATTGATTATTGCCGATTTGGATGCGGTCAACATTGTATTTGACTCTTTTGTGAGTGAAAGTGAACTCTACAGCGATTGGGATCGTGTGCTTGCTAAAATGGGTACGCATGTGTATGAAAATGACGGTAAACTCTGGATTCGTTCTACCGAACACAGTGATGAAAAAGATCGTGTCGTAGTGCGAGAAGACGGTCGTCCAACCTATCTGGCAGGAGATATTGTCTATCATAACCAGAAATTTGAACAGGGATTTGATCATTACATTAACATCTGGGGAGCCGATCACCACGGTTATATTGCACGAGTCAAAGCGGCAGTGGCCTTTTTGGGTTATGATGCTTCCAAGCTCGAAGTGCTACTCTCACAAATGGTGAGTCTGCTTAAAGACGGCGAACCGTTTAAGATGAGCAAACGAGCGGGCAATGTGATTTTAATGCGTGATGTGGTTGAGGAGATTGGCGCGGATGCACTGCGTTTTATTTTTGCGAGTAAAAAATGTGATACCGCTTTGGAGTTTGATGTTGAAGCGCTTAAACGTGAGGACAGTTCCAATCCGATTTATTATATTAATTATGCACACGCACGCATTCAGACCATTGTGGCGAAAAGTCATTTTACTCAGGACGAGATCTTGCAAAGTACGTTTACAGGTCTGCATGACGATGCCGATGCGCTACTGTTTGAAGCGTTGTTGTTGCCGGAAGTGATTGACGATGCCTTTCACTCCCGTCAGGTTCAAAAATTGACCGATTACCTTAAAAGTCTTGCCTCTCGACTCCACAAATTCTATTATGACCATCGTATTATCGGCACAGAAGATGAGAAAAAGCTTTTGAAACTCTTTTTGGTTACGGCACTTTCATTGCGAACCGGACTCTCGCTCATGGGTATTACTGCCAAAGACTCGATGTAGCAGGTCTTCACATGCTTCAGGTTGCCGCTATTCAGATGCAGATGACGTCGCAGCAAGCACATAACCGGGCGACTGCCAAAAGGTTGGTGTGTGAGGCGGCAGAGCAGGGAGCACAGATTATCCTGCTTCCAGAGCTTTTTGAGAACCTCTATTTTTGCAAAGAGACCAGTATGACGCACTTTGCTTTGGCTCAGACTCAGGAGCAGAGTCCTGCCATTAGGGAGTTTCGAGTTCTGGCTAAAACCTTGAAAGTGGTGTTGCCCATTAGCTATTTTGAACGTTGCGGTGACAAGTATTACAATTCACTTGTTGTTATTGATGCGGACGGTTCGGTACTGCAAAATTATCGAAAGATTCACATTCCTGATGGTCCGGGCTATGAAGAGAAATTTTATTTTACGCCGGGAGACAGGGGCTTTCAGGTCTATAAAACTGCTTATGGTAGCATTGGTGCAGGTATTTGCTGGGATCAGTGGTTTCCTGAAACGGCGCGTATTTTAACGCTGATGGGGGCAGAACTGATTGTTTATCCTACCGCGATCGGCAGTGAGCCGGAGTTACAGATAGACTCATGTGCCCATTGGCAACGGGTACAGATGGGGCATGCCGCTGCCAATAGTATCCCTATTATTGCCGCGAACCGTTTTGGCGAAGAGGTTGGTACATGCTGCAGCCTGGAATTTTACGGCTCCTCATTCATTACTGATGAAACGGGTGACAAAATTGCCGAAGCACCGCGCCGGGGAGAGGCAATTATTTCGGCATCATTGGATCTTAAACATATTGCCGCGGCGCGGGAGTATTGGGGTCTGTTGCGAGATCGCCGCCCGGAATGCTATGCGGAGCTGACCCGGTCATAGTCTGGAACTCTTTTTGCTTGGGTATGAGCATGAAGGAGCTGTCAATGGAGATTATATTAGAGCATAATTTGGTACGAATACGGTCCGATTTCAAAACCATTAATGCACCATGGATGCAGGCATACATCCGCTTACATATGAAAGAGGCGCTTTTTTTACCGGGTGCCATGCTGATCTTTCACCATAAAGCGTATGTTCGGGAGCGAGAGCGCTTTATTCGCCAGCTTTGCAGTCACTATGCTATTGCCCATGAATACAGTGAAAGTTTCTACCTGAAGTCCATTTTGAAATATTCGGACAAACCGATTAAGATTGAGCTACATTCCCTCAGTGAACGGGAGTGCGTCGGCATTGAACTTTTTGCCTCTGATGCAACAACGGTTGCACTCTCTTTGTATACTCCCAACCCTTTTGTTATGGGCTATCTCTCAGCACAGCTTGAGGACTATATTGAGCATATTGATACCAGCAGTATGGTGGTGAGTCTGAATGATGACAAAGCCAAAGTACGCTTTGAACGTCTTATGAACAAACACCATGCGCTGCATTTTCAACTGCAATACTATTATGACAGTCTGTTAATGCAGCGACTTTATGACATCTATTATGATAAAGAGTTTGAAGAACATGAGATTCACACGATGATGCAGCACTATACGGTGCTGGAGTGTCATGTCGGCGCGAGTCAGGATGCGTTGAAGCGGAGCTATAAAAAGCTGGCACGGGTGTACCATCCCGATCGAGTCTACAGTGAAGACAGCAAAATTGTCCATCGTTATACGCAGAAGTTTCAACTGCTTCAGGAGGCATATACCGCCTTACGCATTGTAAGTTAAGGGGTGTACAAGCGACTCTAAATCATGGGCTTCAAAGAGTAGGAGCGTGCTACTTTGCATGGAACGCAGTTCATTGGAGAAGCCTCGCTTGCTAAATAGAGCAGTGTATTCCGGACGTAAACCGATGAGAGCACATTTCTCCTTAAGCTTTCCCCACTCTTTTTTATTCATTTTATGATTGGTCCATTTGCATTCACCAACAATACTTTTCATTTTTTGTGTCAGAGCCAAAATGTCAATTTCCACCTGACGATCCCAGTAACTTTTGGCATCAATGATGGGATCATCCTGAAATGTCTGATAAAGCAGATAGAGATTTAACTGTTCATAAATATAGCTGCAAAAACTGCTTTGATGGGTTGTGAATGCTTCTAAAAAAGGTTCATAATCTCCGTTGATAATACTATGGTGATGGGGACTGATGAAATAAAACCAAAAGCGTACGAACGGTAAAGTAATGCGCAGTTTATCCGAGATTTTATGACGGGCAATGGCTTTGGGACGTTTCTGATGCGCAGCATATTTGGTGAGTGGGGTCTCCCGCGACGTTTCACGTTCAAGCAGGTGCAGCTCAATAAGAAAGGCCAAGGCATCATTGCCTTTTTGTTCACCCAGACGGGCACGCCTGAAAGCCGAGTGGGTACGGCGGTCTCCTTTGGCAATGGCACGCAAGAGCCCGGCATAGGTTGTATCATGGACTATCAGTTCACTCATAGCATTGTAAAACGTTCCGTAGTCCTCTAAAATGTGGGACACAATCTCGTGCTCAATCGGTGCATCAATATCGATGGCGACCGTGCTCCCGCCAAAAACACTAAAAAACTCGACAAGCCGTTCCATATCGTAGGGCTGGTGCCGGCTATAGAATATTTGAAAAAGTGTTAAAAGGTCGTTAGAGCCACCCTGCGGCTCCCACAGTGACGGCGGCTGCAATTAGGGCTGTAATATGGTGTTGTTGGTGACTTGAATTGCCGCGGCTTTCGAGCCGATAAACGACGCAATTTGTGCCTGCATCTCTTGAGTAGCTTCGGCAGACGCTTCGGGGCTGAGCAGAGAACTGTGCCCCCCTACGGTAAAGCGTGCGACACTGTTTTTGAGAAACGTGACATTGCCGGCGGTGTTGGGGGCAATGGTATGTGTGGCATTGAGCAGGGTTAACAGAGGTTCGGTACCACTAAGCGGTGCGGTAGCAACAGTGTTGGGAATGGTGGCATCATTAAGAACTTCTACGGCAAAAATATCTTGTTTGCTACCGACATCGGCGGCATAGTTAATGGCATCGGCATCGTCCAGGATGGTTTGTGCCGTGAGCATAAACTGGTTGTATCGGGTGCTCTCAGGTTCAATGCCGGCAGCAGCGTAGAGTCCGTCACGAATCTCCTGACCAAAAGATTCGGAATGGCTCAAAAACTGTGCAATCCCGCCACCCGGCATAGCCAGTACGGTACTTTCAAGTTGTGCATCTGCTAAAAAACCAAAAGCGGCAATGGTACCGAGCGAGTGACCCAAAAAGGCAACACGTGAGGCATCAAGCGGTACGCCTTCCGCGGAAGCAAGAGCATTTTTAAGTGCTATGAGATCTGAGGTGCTTTGACGGATGTTGTCGCGGGCAACTAAAAGATTGCTAAGGTTGAGATAGTGTTTTCCCGAGGGGTCGATAATACCGTCGGGTGTCGGTGCTCCGGTATCATTGTTAATGATGTCCAGATCAAAGGTGCGTTCATGTGAGGGCATGTAAAACGGGCTTTGCGTATCGACAATACCGTGCAGCGGCAGATCAATGGCTACGGCTGCATAGCCGGCACGTGCCAGAGCATCGGCAATGGCTAGGAGATTGGTACGGTTTTGAGTAATGCCATGTTGAAAAATCACAACCGGCCAGCCTTGCGCGGGCATTTGCATGTTGGAAGAAGCATTGGGAAGCGTTACCAGAAGGGGAACGGTTTTCTGCGAAAGCTCAAGAGGAAGCGATGTGACGTGCAATGAACCGTTGGCATCATGAAAGGCCGTGGTGAGTGCCGCATTCTCACTGCCAAGATAGTAGGGAAGGTCACGGAGTGTTCCGGTATAAATATCGGCAAAACCGTAGGCACCAATAGCTGCTGTGGTGAGATTGGTATCGTGAGCGCGCAGCCGTGCCTGAGGATTGTGTGCCACCATGGCACGACTCACCTTGCCGATGCTTTGGGTGGTGAAGCTCCAAATTGCTGCAATATTGTCACGTGCAATACCCTGCGTTTGAGCCTGAGCAATCATGGCCTGCGTGATCTGGCGTAACCCTTCTACACTGAAGATGGCGTTGGTATTGTCGGTAGCATCGGGATTAAAATAGGGAATACCGCCTGCTATAATGGTTTGGTCACTTAAAAGTAATGACATGGTGGTATCGGGAACGAGGTGCTGCCCGTCACTGTTGGTGACACCGTTGGTAATGACCACCATATAGCTGCTATGGCTTTCGAGTGGTTTGGTGGGTAAAATCAGTAGTTTATCATTGCTGAGGGTCGCGACATAGTCCGTTCCAAAGGTAAGTTCAGAAACGATGCCGCCGACGGCAGGAATCATCATGGTAGCGGCAGAAGCTTGTGTCAGAACCTTGTAGAGGTGAACATTGCCCGGAAGGGTGCTTGCGTCAAGGTCTCCTGAAATGCCGATGCTGATGGGTGATGTGGTTGAGAAGCCGTCGAGTGAGTTAAGGGCGTGGGTAAGTGCCGCTTCGGCATCACCGGTATCAGAACTGACAGGAATATTAAGGGTACCGTCCGTAGAACCGGCAAAGAGAATGTCATTGGGGTACGGAATATTGCCTTTGGACTTTTCAAACAGGGCGTATCCCGCCGGAAGGTCAGACTTTTTTGCCAAAGTGATATCATTACCGCAACCGACAAGAAGCAATGCTGCTAACGGGAGTGCCAAATAATGTAACATGAGAATTCCTTTGTTCTGATTCTTGAAGTGGAACATTATAGCCTGTTTATATAAAAATATCATGAAAGTTCGCTCCCCCACCGTAAGATATTTAGACCATACTTTTGCTGCATCTGTTGCATACTTTGTGAGAGTTTGCGTCCGGTGGTGTCGTGTTGAAACTCCAGTAGCGAGAGGGTGCGTTTGGAATTACATGTAAATTGCGAACAGCTGATACTCAGATGCAGGATGCGCAACCGTCGGTGCTGCTCCGCCTGCTCAAACAGGGTTAAAATCAGTGTTTTAAACCACTGTTCATGAAAGAGACGGCATCGGGTTGCCGTAGCATGTGTGTGTTGTGACATTTCGTAACGAATAGCGACGCGAAATGTCGTCGGAAGAACATTTAAACGCATCACGGCAAAGGCAAGGTGGCGACTTAAAATGAGGATACGCCGGCGCAATTCCGGACGATCCATGATGGGATCAAAAGCGCGGGAGATACCAATAGATTTTCGGGGACGGTGGGGTGAGACGGCATCGTCATCATGACCGCATACTTTGGTATATAGAGACGCCGCATAGGGGCTCATGGCATGGAGCAGCGCCTTGGCGCGTACCAGATCACCGAGGGTCTGAATGTTATAGCGTGAGAGTTGCCGTTGCATGGCACGACCGATACCGGGAAAAGTGGCAACGGCAACGGGTTCAATAAACGACAGTACCTCGTCTGCGCGGATGACTTTGCAGCCGAAAGGTTTGGCAGACGAGGTGGCGAGTTTGGCAATGCTTTTGGTAGGAGATGCGCCAATGGAGACGGGAAGATGCAGCTCTGCGGCAATGTCATGACGCAGGGTATTAATAAACACGTCGACATCTTCATCGGCAATCCAGCCGTCGAGATCACCGTAAAACTCATCAATACTTGCCTGTTCCAAAAGAGGAATACGTGTATGTAAAAAGCTGTGGAGTTCCCGGGAAAGATGCTGGTACAACTGCATATCGGGTGCTTTGATGATTAGATGTTCACAGCGTTCCAGTGCCTCGCGAATGCTCATTGCCGTCGTAATGCCGTAGGCTCTGGCCTCATAGCTGACTGCCGTTAAAATACCGCGAATGCGTCCATCGGCATCAATAAACTTGGCACGATCATCTGTATGGGCATCATAGCTTTGAAAAAAAGTTCCCAAAAAGGCCCCGCTTACCTCAAGGTTGCATTGCTGTGGTATGGCCGTGTGTGAAAAAATGTATGGATCGCCCCGTCCGCCGATGGCAACGGGAATGCCCATAAGTGACGCATCACGCGTTCTTTCAGCCGATACAAAAAAGCAGTCCAGATCGACATGTATTTTCATACTTTGAAGTGTACATGAAATATTGGTCGATGATGTATTATATGACAGGATGCCTACAGATGTAATATTATCGAAACGGTTTATAGAAGGCATGAGTTGCCAGAGCCAGGAGTTCTCTGTCGCCTTCACTGTCGCCATAGGCGTAGATGGTATCGAATGCTTTGAGATCGTAGCGCGCTTTAAGGCGATTGACCTTTTCGATGCCGTAACAGTTTTTACTTTGGAGTCGTCCATTGAAGATGCCGTCGGGAAATGCCAAAGTCGTAGCGATCAGTGCTATGCCGTTGCGCCGGCACCATGCTTCAAGCCAGCATTGTGCCGATGCCGAGACAATCACGACGGTATCGCCGTGTTGTTGATGCTTCTTCAGGGTCTGAAGCGCTTTTTTTCGAACAATTTTATCAATGCCACACAGGGCATATTCCCGCCCCAAACGGCTAAATTCCCTGTGCGACATCCCTTTAAAAAAGTGTGCTAAAAAGATCTCTTTAGCACGGTAATTGGGAATGATTTTGAGTTTGTATAACAGCAGCACAGGGCTCAGGTAGAGTAATCCGAGGTAGTAGCGTTGCGCACCTCGGGCAAAGATGGTGAATGCTTCCAGTGAGTCTTTGGCGGTAATGGTGCCGTCAAAATCAAACAGTGCCAGAGTCATAAATGATACCGTTGTAAAAAGTAACATGGAGCGCGAGGTAACCATGAAGGGAATGTATAATATTTTGCTTTTAGACGCTTAAGAATCTGTTCCTTGTAGGCATTATAGTCAAATTGCTGACACTGCATCAGATAAAATGCGGCATCATCAATGCGCAATGATTCAACATTCACCTGCTGGCATGTGCTTTCAAACAGCGCCATGTCATGCGCATTGAATGCCCGCTTGTCCAGAAGGAAAAAGTTTTGTTTGTTTAACGTTCGGACATCGAATAGTTTATCATCAAGCCGTCCGTATTTGTTGGTATTGTAGAGCATGTGAACCTCACGTTTACAGTGATATGAGAGCAGTGAAGCGGTAGAGTAGCCGTAGGCAAAAAGCGGGGTGAGGTCTCTGTTGTTAATGACACTGCAGATACTTTGAGGTTGGGTGAACAGGACAACATCGGCGTATCTTTTATGTTCTTTAAACAGGGAGACGGGTGTGATTAACACAGCAAAAAGCAGCGCCAGATGCAGGTAAGAGAAGCGGGCATTGAAACGGATGATTTTTTGCAGTTGCGCACGATCTAGCATACTAAAAAGTAAAAAGAGATAGGGTACAAAAAGCAACAGCCAATGCAAACCGATACTTTTTTTAAGCGAGACAATAAAAAAGATGCCCAGGGCTACCGCTAAAATCGCGCCGCAAAGTCTTATGACGCCGGTAGATTTCAGACGTGCCCGCGCTGTGACCAGATAATAGAGTCCCCAGGGTGTGATGAGGTAGAGCAGCAACGCCAGATAACCGAGCACACTCGAAAGCTGAAAATGGCTCTGTGCGGTACGAGAGAAAAAGTTGAACATGATGTTGTTCCAGCAGTTGTGGTAATTAAAGTAGAGGTTCTGTGCTACAAAAAGCAGTATGACCGTTATGACAACACTGACGGATCGCAGCGCTCTGCTTCGGTAGGTACTCAGTACATAAAGGAGCAGTCCGAGCATTAAAAAAACTGCAAAATATTTGCTTAAAAATGCCAGTCCCAAAAAGAGACCGCTGAGTAATGCGTAGCGTAACCACGCGGCTTTTTGGAGGGAGTAGAGCAAGAACAGTGTGCCCAGGGAGCCAAAGAGCAGGAGTGGTACATCATTGGTCATCATAATGACGAGGATCTCAACGGGTGAGGCAAGCAGTGCCAGCGCGACTAAAAATGCCGTCTCTTTGTTGACATAGACTCGGGCAATACGGTAGAGTATATATGCCACCATGAGTATGGCGGCAAAGGCAAAGAGACGGTAAAACAGATAGTTATGACTTATAAAACTCATTAGGTAGAGGATCCAGCCAATCATGGGGGGATGATCGTAATAGCCCGCCATAGGGTGTTGGGCCCAGGTAATAAAATAGGCTTCATCTCCGGTCAGCGGCAGTAGTATCAGTAACAGAAGCTTTAGTAAAGAGATGATGACAACAGCACGAATCTCTTTAGTGTAAGCAGATATCATAGACGCATCTTCTTAAACAGCGACTCGGGAA
>QNZR01000177.1 GCA_003978475.1 Sulfurimonas sp. | reverse complement strand
CTTAGCAGGTATTCATGCTCCTGGCTGGGGGCATCAATAACAATCGAAATCTCTTTTCCTATGAGAGCAAGCAGGCTTTTTTGCGTGAGATCGGTGGCAATGTCACCTAAAACCTGCGCGCGCCGGGCGATTGTGTCGGCATCGATTTTATGCTGCATGTCGTATGCCGGAGTACCTTCCTCGTCGGAATAGCTAAAAACATTCATGCGGTCAAAACCAAAACCGGAGGCAAGTGTACACATGTGCTCAAACATCGCCTCACTCTCTTGCGGATGTCCGACAATCAGGCTGGTGCGAATAAAACTTTGAGGAAGTGCACGCATCTGCTCAAGCAGCTTGAAGGTCTGCTCGGCTCCCAATCCCCGTTTCATGATACGCAGCATCTCATCACCGGTATGTTGAATGGGCATATCGAAATAGTTGTGAAACACTTTGGAGTCACCAATAGTCTGAATAAGTTTAGTGCTGGTCGTTGAAGGGTAAAGGTAGAGCAGGCGGGCACTTTGAACTCCGTCAATGAGTTCAATACGCTTAATCAGATGAATCAGTCCGTCGCTAATATTTTGATCGCGCAAATAGGAGCTGGAGTCTTGCGAGACAAAACTGAAATCGTAGTAGCCTCTGGCAACCAGTACCTCGACTTCACGGGCAATGGAGTCTAAATGACGGGAGTGAAGTTTTCCTTTAAAAGAGGGGATGGCACAAAAGCTGCACTGCTGATTGCAACCCTCGGAAAGTTTGATGTAGGCGTGGTAGGATGAACCCGTCACGACACGCTCTTCCCCGTCAATCAGGTAGACATCATGGCTAAAACGGCTCTGTTTTTGTGCCAAAAGCTCATCAATTTTGTCATAGTCACCTACGCCGGTAAAAATATCGACCTCGTCAAGTTCGCGCGCGAGTTCTTCACGGTAGCGCTCCGAAAGGCAGCCCGCCATAACCAGAACCGATGCCTCCTTGCGCTGTTCATGCAGACGGAGTACGGTATTGAGCGACTCCTCTTTGGCCGCGTCAATAAATCCGCAGGTATTGACAATAATCACATCGGCATCTGTGGCATCATCACTGAGTTCATACTGTTGCAGCCGTCCCATCATCACCTCGGTATCGACCAGGTTTTTGGTGCATCCCAATGAGACAATATGTACTGTTTTACGCATGGATTTCCTTGAACTTAATGGTGACATTATAGCGTATGCGTTATGCTTGTGTTCATGAAACACGGATTTGATGTATTGATTTTAGGTGCCGGAGCAAGCGGGTTGATGTGTGCTGCGGAATTACGCCGCAACAGCCGGCTGAACATCGGTGTGATTGAGGGTAACAGCGTTGCAGGAAAAAAGTTGGCTATTTCCGGCGGCGGTAGGTGCAATATTACCAACATCGAAGTGTCACCGGAACATTTTTTGGGTGAAGATGCTTTTGTTGCCGAGGTGTTTGAGCACTTTGGCAACGAGGATCTTCTCAACTATTTACACCGACATGCCATTGCTCTGGAGCTGCGTAAAGAACGTTACTATTTTTGTCGTGAGGGTGCCAAAGCGATTGTCGCATTACTGCTTCAGCGTGCCGGCGGGACGGATTTTTTTTATGACACGCATATTCACTCGGTAACACCGATACCGCAGGGCTACAGAGTGCATACCGACCGGGGAGATTTTGATGCCGCCACTCTGGTCATTGCTACCGGCGGTGAGAGTTATCGTAGTATCGGAGCGAGTGCCATCGGCATCAAACTCGCACAGGAACTACAGCTTCAGACGACGCCCTTTACACCGGCACTGGTGGGGTTGACGTTGCAAAAAGAGCAATTTTGGATGAAGACACTAAGCGGTACGAGTTGCAATGTACGCATTCGCGTCGGCAATAAATGTATTGAGGAGGAAATGCTTTTTGCTCACAAAGGCATTAGCGGACCGGCGGTATTGAGCGCATCGCTTTACTGGAGCAAGGGGGAGATTGAGATCGATTTTCTGCCTCACGAGGAGTTACATGTATTTTTAAACAGCAAAAAGCTTCTTTCTACCGCTCTGCCGCTCTCCAAGCGTTTTATGAAGACATTTTTAGAGCATATCGGTGTGGAAGATATGCCGGGCCATCGTTTAAACGCATCGATGCTGATGCGACTGAAGCGGCTAAAATCATACACGTTCGCTCCGGCGGGAAACTTTGGATTTTCCAAAGCAGAGGTGAGTCGCGGCGGTATTGATGTGTGTGAGCTTGATGCCAGAACCTTGATGAGCCGACGCCATGCCAACCTCTACTGTATCGGCGAAGTAGTAGATATTACCGGAGAGTTGGGAGGCTACAATTTTCAGTGGGCATTCAGTTCCGCAACCGTGTGCGCTCGCCATATCTGCAAAAAAAATTAACGAATTTTTTTGAATGACCGATATAAGGGTGCCGTGCCTAAAAATTTTAAAGCAAGGTTAAAAGAGTTTCGGTTATAATCGTCACTAATCGTTAAAAATTACAAAACTCCTAACAATAAGGGTGGAATATAGCATGTTGTTACACAAAAAATTGTCGTATGTATTCATACTTTTTTTCTCATTTCTCATACTCGCGGGGTGTGGAACCAATAATTCCCAAAAGAGTCCGTTTACCAGCGCAACCGGCGGAGGTTCGGCAAGTTCCAAAGAGGTCGCGAGCCTCTCTATTGCCAACGGAAATACTTTGGTTGTCGATGACAGCACGGGTGCGATCTCCATTTTTGTCCGTGCATTGAACTCAGCCAATGTATTAAATACCGAAGGGAATATTTCGGTACAGTATACCAACACGGCTACGCCTTCAGGAACCATTTCACCGGGTGTGCTGAAGTTAACTGCCGGCATTGCCGAATTTAAATATGTGCCGCCCCAAAATATCGAGACGCTGATAGAGAGCGGCATAACCGGTACACAATTTCGTTTTTTCAGTGACAACGGTCGCGAAACCCTGTTGAATGTGACCTATAAAAAAGTAGCTGACAATACCGGCGGCGGTGGCAGCGGTGATGCCGGCGGTATTACCAAAATTGTTCTCTCGGAATCCACGTTTACGGTTACCCAGTCTAAAGAGGCAAAAGAGATCGCTGTCTACGCCTTTAACTCCAGCGGTGTCGGTGTCGATGCCGGTTTGGTACAGGTTAAATACCCCCTTGCTGCCATTACCTCGGGAATTGATGCGGGTACCGTACCGGCAAAAGTACAGATTAACGGAGGCGTTGGAACATTTTTTTACACAGCGCCGACAGACCTCTCCAAAGCAACACAGCTTTCTCCGGCCACTTTTACCGTACAAGATGCAGCCAATCCTTCCGTGTCACAAACATTTGAGGTGAATTATGCCTCTTCAGGTGGTACGACGATTAACCCTAACATTCGTGTTGAAGGCGCACCGTCGGTCATTACGGAAGCGGGACAAAAAATTGCCGTCACCCTGCTTGTAGTTGATGACAACAATGTCCCTTTAAGTGACGGCACTATTGTTGTGCAGTACCCTAACAGCAGTAATTTGGGACTGTTCGCAGAATCAGAAGTGAGCATTAAAAACGGTCAGGCCGTGTTTCAGTACACGGCACCGGATCCTTTAGTGGCGGGTACCACGGCAGAGTTTACGTTCCGCTATAAAGAGAACGCATCAAGCAATCCTACGCTGTGGTCGGTACAGTTTTCACCGGGTACGCCACAAGCGACCGACTCTGAAATCAATGTACTGCGCCATTTTGGCGGTACGATTGTTATAGCGGAGAATTCTAAGGGAGTACCGATTGATATTTTCGGGTTTGATGTGAACAATGCACCGGTGACAAGCGGTATTGTCAGGGTCTCATACCCGGCAGAAAATTCCGGTTCGGTAGATATTGGAAATATTGCACCAAGTATTGAGATGGCGATGGAAAACGGCAAAGCGACGTTTACCTATACGGGACCCGCCGATCTGAACCGAACACTCAACAATTTGAGCAAGCCCTGGGTTGTTTACCGCTTTTGTGATAAAGCTGCCGATAGCAATGCCGAGTGTGCCGATGTGAATGTGACGTTTGCATTAGATACCACAACACCGCAACCCGATCTGCAAGAGTATGTGATTGACTTTGGTGTAGGTATTGACAATACGTTAAACCTGGACACGCTGACACCCTTTACTCTGGTGTTAAAAACCAAAGAGGGTTCCGTTGTCGAAGCCGATAGAATCAGCGATGTCACCATTACATCCAAACGACCGACATTGGCAAAACTGGCAGATGCCAACGGTGCTGAGAGTGTCTCGCTCTCGCTTGGTGGAGGAAAAAATCCGGTTAATGCGTACATTAAAACGGATACAATTTCGGGTCTTGTCGATTTTGAAGTGCAGGTTTCGTTTAAAGATACACAGGGACTTAACAAGGTAGAGACGGAAATCAAAAGTGTTGTGATTTTCTCCGGACCTCCGACAACACTGTCTATAACGAGAAACGACTCGTTTAAAGACAGTGCTCAAGGCGCCTTTAAGGATGAGCTGGTGGTGCATGTTGCAGACCAATACGGTAACCCGGTGAACACCGAGCCGACCTTTACCGTTTCAGCCATTATCGGACCCGCAGATGATCCCAACCATCTCTCTTCGGAGCGAGATGCCGGCGGTCTGGGAGATTTTGGCTATTTGTACGATCTTAACGGTGCGGGTACCATCAGCAGTGTCGGTGGCGTTACCTATTTTGATACGGTAGGAGACCACAGTTTTGCAAACATTGATATTGACAATGACAAACTCATCACCTTTACACCAACGGACAATGCCTACAAGTATCCGGCATTGGGGAGTTGGACAATTTTGGAAATTGTGAGCAATACGCGATTGAAACTTAAAGAGGAGTACGTTGAAAATCCCAGTATTCCTGCCAATAATTTGCGTTTTGTTGTCGGACATAACTTTAGAGACAGTAAATGTAACAGCACGATTGGTCACTACAATGTGCGAGTGGTTCCAAATGGCGATGTTTTTCAGTTGGATAAAAACGGTACAAGTATCGTGAATCTTTTTTATGACTATCCGCTCGTCGGTGCCGACGTGTTTGTTGCGGCGAATATTTTGGGCTATTCCAACAGTATTAACCAAACCGTTCGAATCGGTAATGCCTATAAGCGCTTTTTAACTGGTGTCGGCATTAAAGAGGTGCGAAAAGTTTCGTATACCGGTGTGGGGACGATGTACCGGGGGCGCGGTTACAGTACCGTAGATATTGTAGATACCGGATACACAATGCAGTATGGGTATGCGCATCCGTTGGCATTAGTCGGGAGCAAAGGATACATTTCGACGAGTAATGTCGCTTTCTTAGACGGTAATACGAGTAATTTAGATTCGGGCAATCTTGTCTTTGATGCGACTAGCATATTGGATAATATCTTTACCGGATGTGACCGAACTGTAGAGTATGAAGTGTTTATTACTGCCAAACCGGGTGAAGAGGGAACGGTTACGGTTGAGGTTCCAAGCCGATTTAGCGCAGAATTAAATTAAGGAGAACGAGTGAAACAGTTAGTATTATGGGTGAGTGCAGGGTTTTTGGCACTCTCGTTACATGCAGGTGATTGGAAAACCCAATCATTGGTGGCGGTAGAAGGCGGTGTAAGTTCATTTGATCTTAATAACAATATGGGGGCACCGAGTGACTCTCAGAGTCCCGCATCGATAGGACTGAAAATTGGTGCCGAGGCGCAGACTTACCGCATTTTTTTGGGTGGACGTACCTATAGTGTGAGTGATCAGTTTGACTATGCCAATGCTTTTGGAGCCGAACTGCAGTACCTGTTTCGTTTCTCGTCACAATTTAACATTTTTGCCGGAGTGAACGTCGGCTTGATGAACATGGAGTTTGACGATGCCTCCGGTAGTGTGCGTGAGATATCGCAGGGTTATTTTGGTGGCGATCTTGGTGTGAACTTTTCGTTAAACCACAACTTTGACATTGAAGTTGGTGTACGCTATATGAACTTAAATGCTGAAAATACCCGCTACGTCGATGATGGTACCGGAACAAAAACTCCCTATACCTACGATATTGACAATATGGTGACCACCTACGTCAGCCTTATTTATAAGTTTAAAATTTAAGCTTCCCTTTCGGGGGAGTATGTTCCTCTTGACACAGAACTCGCCCCCATCCTCGCAGTAGCTGAAATACACTCTGGAAATACCGAAATATTTTACATGTAAACTAAAGCACAATACCGTGAAAAAAGCAAAAATTAAGACATTTTTCAGTAAAATTGCAAGCTTTTATCTGGGTAAATCCGGTTAAAACTAAACAGGTATTTGCTGTAACGTCAGTGTAATCTCTTTGAAAAAATAGAGAAGATTATGGGGCAGTACCGAAGCAAACTGACAATTATCTCTGGCAAATATGCCTTTAAAGGACCGTTTATGGTAACTATGAAAGATCTATTGGAATGCGGTGTTCACTTTGGACACCAGACACGTCGCTGGAATCCGAAAATGAAAAAATACATTTTTGGTGTTCGTAAAAATATCTATATTATAGACCTGCAAAAAACCCTTCGTTACTTCCGCAACACCTATCAGATTGTACTTGATGCTGCGGCTGAGGGTCAGACCATTTTATTTGTCGGAACAAAAAAACAGGCACGCGCGTCGGTAAAAGATGCCGCTATGAGCTGTGGTATGCCTTATATTGACAACCGCTGGCTCGGAGGCATGCTAACCAACTTTCCGACCATTCAAAAATCGATGCGTAAGCTTGAGATTATTGAAAATATGCAAGAGAGTGGACAGATTGACCTTCTGACAAAAAAAGAGGCGTTGATGATGAGTCGTCAAAAAGAGAAACTAAACGCCTATTTTGGCGGTATTCGCAATATGAAACAATTACCGGATATGCTCTTTGTGATTGATGCGGTCAAAGAGCATATTGCCGTTAATGAAGCGCGCTGTTTAGGTATTCCGGTGGTAGCCCCGCTTGATACCAACTGTGACCCGGATCTCATTACGTACCCCATTCCGGGAAATGATGATGCCATTCGTTCCATTCAGCTTTTTTGTCGTGAGATGGCAGAAGCAATCAACGAAGGTAAAGCTCTTCGTGAGGGTGGTGCTGAAACAGCAGAAGCACCAAGTGATGATGCGGTAGAAACTTCTGAAGAGGCTGAAACTCCCGCAGCGGAACCTGAGGCAGCGGCAACACCTGAAGCCGAGGCAGCAGTAACCGGTACAAAGGAGTCCTAGTTATGGCAGTAACAGCAGCAGATGTCAAAAAACTTCGTCAGGCAACCGATGCGCCGATGATGGACTGTAAAAAAGCGTTAACTGAATGTGACAACGACTTTGACAAAGCCACAGAGTGGTTGCGTGAGCGTGGAGTTGCCAAGTCAGCTAAAAAAGCTGACCGTATTGCGGCTGAGGGTTCTATCGGGCTGAAGATCTCTGCCGATAACCGACGCGCCACACTCGTAGAGGTCAATTCTGAAACCGATTTTGTAGCACAAAACGACGGCTTTAAAGATTTGGTATCTAAAACGGTGACCCAGGCATTTGAGACCAATGCCCAGACGGTAGAGGCTCTCCGCGAGACCACATTTGAAGGTAACGCCTTTAGTGCGTATTTCGATGAAACGGTAGCCAAGATTGGTGAAAAAATTGAAGTACGTCGTATTGCGGCACTTAGCGGCAATGACAATGTTATCGTCAACGGCTACGTTCACTCCAATACCCGCATTGGTGTTATTGTTGCCATTGAGTGTGATTCGGCCAAAACGGCGGAAGCGATGATTCCGGTTGCCAAGCAGGTAGCCATGCATGCTTCAGCCATGAAGCCGACGACATTAAGCTATCAGGATTTTGATGCATCATACGTAGAAGAAGAGACCAAAGGGCGTATTGAAGCTATTAAGACGGAAAATGAAGAACGCGCACGTTTGAAAAAACCACTCATTAATGTGCCTCAGTATATTTCACGATGTCAGCTTAGCGATGCGGTTCTTGCAGAAGCCGAAGCCAATATTAAAGCGGCACTCAAAGCGCAGGGCAAGCCTGAAAAAATCTGGGATAAAATTGTTCCGGGACAACTGGCACGTTTTATTGCCGACAATACTACGCTTGACAAAGAGCAGGCATTGCTTGATCAGGACTATGTTTTAGACGACAAGCTGACCGTAGCCGAAGCAGTTGCCGAAGCTGCTAAAGCCGCAGGTGGTACTGCAGAAGTGATTGCATTTGTTCGTCTTGAAGTGGGGGAAGGCATTGAGAAAAAAGTCGATGACTTTGCTGCCGAAGTTGCCGCACAAATGGCATAAACCGACTGTGTCGGTGCGCCACTAGATCTGTAGTGGCATACCGGATTTAACGCTACCTCCGTACGTCTTCTCCATCAAATATAATAACTTTACATTATATAAAAATCTTTATATAACTAACAATTCATTGTCGTTATACTATGACCTGAACGGCGTATGCCTTGTAAAGGAGTGAGAATGAAAACCTTAGGTGTTTTGCTATTATTTTTGGTCATTATGACAGGATGTGCTGCGACACAGACTCCAAAAACAGCCCAACCTGAAGCGGAAAAAGTAGTGTTGAGCAACAAACTTCAGTTTCATAATCTTACTTTTAAGTTACATGAGCTGGTGGATGTCGATGCTACCTACCATACGCAAGCAGAGTTACAGGCAATGGTACAGAGCAAACTGCAAAAGCTTCTTGAAGCGAAGCATCTGCTCACTGACGACCCCCGAGCCAATACTTTGGTAATTAAGGTCAATTATGAGCGACGATTTGTAGGTGACAAGACACCCATTCCTTCCAATGCATTGGCGTATCCAAGCTATGGATATCGTATTGATGTCATGGATGGTGACACATTATTGACAAGTATTGTACAGGACACCAAAAACTTTAGAGGCGGCTTGGCAATGAGCAAGCAGGTCGTTACCAAGTCATTAAATGATAAACGGTATGAAAATACGTTTATCAATGCGGTCGTTAAGGATATTTTTAAAAGTATTGAGTCTCTATTTTAGCCCGTGTTGCTATGCAATAGCGGGTATTCGCTATTTTTGAGTATAATTTTGTATGACTATTTTAAAAGCCAATCACCTCTCACACCGTTTTGACTACCCACTTTTTAGTGAGGTGTCATTGTCACTGGCAACATCAGAGTCGTTAGCCATCATTGGTGTCAGCGGCAGCGGAAAATCGACGCTGCTACATATTTTATCGACACTACTAGAGCCAAAATCGGGAGAGGTGGAGCTTTTTGGAAACGACATCTATACCTTGAAAAGCAGTGAGTTAATTGCTTTAAGACGGCACGATATCGGACTGATCTATCAGGCACATTATCTGTTGAAAGGTTTTAGTGCCAGAGAGAATCTTGAAGTGGCATCGATTCTCTCCGGAGAAGGTATAGATGAGGTATTGCTGCAGCGTCTGGGGATTCATCATGTCCTTGAGCAAAAAGTGACCGAACTCTCCGGTGGTCAGCAACAGCGCATTTCCATTGCGCGGGTGTTAACGAAAAAGCCGCGCCTGATTTTTGCTGATGAGCCTACCGGTAACCTTGATGCCCAGACGGCCGAAGAGGTGATGCATATTTTTTATGACTATGTACAAGAGTATGAGAGTGCCATGGTTTTGGTAACGCACGATGAAGATCTGGCCTTTGCCTGTGATGCTGTCTACCGTTTAGAGAATCAACAGTTGGTAAAAGTTAAGTAATATGGAGTGGGCACAACTCTTTGCGCAAGAGCATGTGGTGGCTTTTTTACTGCTGTTTATTCGCTTTGGTGCTCTGTTTTTAGAGACGCCCATCTTTTCACATACGAGTATTCCCATGACGCTTAAAGCGGCATTGGCATTTTTCTTTACGGTCATCTTTTTTCCTTCTCTTCCGCCGTTGAGTATTGAGATTAGTGTTGTATCATTAACGTTGGCAATTTTTGGAGAGTTCCTTTTTGGTTTTACTATCGGGCTGGTACTGCAGTTGGCGTACCATATTATTACCTTTGCCGGGGGGCAGATTTCCTTTATTATGGGCTTTTCTCTTGCATCGGCAATTGACCCGCAAACGGGTGTCTCCATGCCCATTATTAGCCAGTTTCTCTCATTAATTGCCCTAATGATTCTTTTTACACTGGATTTGCACCACTGGGTGCTGCTTTATGTGAATGCGTCGCTTTCGGCAGTACCTTTGGGAGGATTTTTGTTGACGCAGGAGACTATTTCGTACCTTATTCATGCCGGTGCGAATATGTTTCTGGTGGGCTTTATGATTGCATTTCCCATTATTGCACTGTCATGGCTTGCCGATGTCATTTTTGGCATGCTGATGAAAACCATGCCGCAGTTCAACCTGCTAGTCATTGGTTTTCCCATTAAAATTGCGGTCTCTTTTATTGTTTTGATCACAACATTGGCAGCGACCATGCATATTGTGAAGCTTGAGATGCTTCAGGCGTTTAACTGGCTAGAACGACTCTTTTAAATAGGGTGTGGCGTAACGCATTAGCGTCTTGCGAATTTTTTGAGCCTGTTTGTGGGCGTATCGGGTAGAAGAGCACTCCAGAAAAGAGAATGTAGAGCGCATCTGTCTGGCATCGAGCGAGGTCGATAATTTACATGTAAGTGTATCATCAATCATCAGAAGCGAAAAGTTTAGCGGCATGACATTTCGAGCATCGACCAACATCAATGAAACATTGGCATATTGTACCCATTCTGTACCAAGGTTGTGATTCGAGTATGAGATAATCTGTACAGGAATTTGCCTCTTTACTAGTGACATAAATGCTTTTTTTAGTTCATAACTGTCAATTTTAGTGCTTATTATGGTAACACTTGAGTGCGCACTTTTTAATGCTTCACAGAGGTGCAAAAGTGCGCTGTCATGCTGGTGCGGGAGGATATATAAAACATTTTTAGCCAATAAAACGACCGTAAAAAGCAAGAGGCATAACAGAGTTTTCATAGTTTTTTAGCTACAATAATAGCATTTATAGAATATGTTTTTAATTAACAATGATGCTGGAGCGACCCCCATGAATATTTTGCTTATCAATGAGAATCCTGTTGTTACCAAGTTAGTAACGTTAAGTGCACAAAAAACCGGTGATGAACTGGAGGTTGTTAGTGCAACAGAGCAGATTCATGCCGAGGCATATGATGTATTGATTTTTGACAGCGAACAGTTTGACCCGGTGTTGTATGATGAGCTGGTATCGCATGTGAGTTTTGCTAAAAAAATCTATATGGGAAATCGTGATATTGACAAGCCCGATGCTTTTGATGTGATGGTCAATAAGCCTTTTTTACCGACGGATCTGGTAGATTTGTTTACCGATATGTCGCAGGAATTGCAGGCAGCACCTGAAGAAACGACCCCATTCCTCGAAGAGGATTTGTCTGATGAGGAGATCGACCTTGATGCTTTAGGTGATGAGAACGAGATTGACCTTGACAGTGCCATCGAAGCATTGGATGATAACGAGGAAATTGATATTGACAACGCCATCGAAGCATTGGATG